>JAHFUF010000329.1 GCA_023265235.1 Blastocatellia bacterium | reverse complement strand
GACGCTTATAAAGGCCCACTAGAAACAGTAAATGATTATTGCTGGCGTATCCCTAAGAGTTACAAGCCAGAAATGCTAGTAGACGGGTTAATTTATGCTGACAAAAAGCTAATTCAAAAAATCCGCGAAGATCTAGCTCCTGAACAAGTGGCTAATGTCGCTTGTTTACCAGGCATTCAGCTTGCAAGCATTGCTATGCCTGATATTCATTGGGGCTACGGGTTTTGCATTGGTGGAGTATGTGCTACTGACCCTGATGAAGGCGGAGTTATATCTCCTGGAGGTGTCGGTTTTGATATTAACTGTCTTGTTTCTAATGAGTTAGTATTGCATCAGCATGGTTATACCCTAACAATTGGTGAAATGCAACATCACAAAACACAAGTAGCTTGCTTTAACCTAACTCAAGTTTGTCAAGAAACAGCTACTTTTTTTAATTGGTTTGGCCAAAAGCCCCGCACCCAAGTTCTAAAACTAATTACTGAGTCTGGTGATAAGATTGAAGCAACCTCAGATCACCCTTTTTGGACTCCTAATGGAATGTTTGAACTAGGTAAACTAAAAGCAGGCGACAAAGTAGCAATGTTTCCCTTCCAAGGTGTTCCCTATGAACCTCCATCAGATGAAGTAATTGTTTCAGAAGAAGACTTTAAACAAGTTTTAGCTAAACTAGGAAAAACTTCTCAAGGAAATGCAATAAATCAAATCCTAAAACCTCTTAAACAAGCAAATCTACTTCCTTTACGCTATTCATCGCCTGCTCTGCCCTACTTGTGCAAAATCTTAGGCTTTGTTTTTGGTGATGGGTCACTGCATTTTGGAAAAAATTCTGGTAAGGGGATTGTTTCATTTTATGGAGAGGAGACAGATTTAGAATCAATCCGTGCTGACTTAATCGAAATCGGCATTACTCCATCGCGTGTTTACAGTCGCAACCGTTTACACAAAATGAACACAATTTATGCTAAATATCAATTTGAACATAAAGAAACCTCTATTCAAGTAAGAAACTCTGGGTTTGCGGCATTGCTTGTTTGTTTAGGCTTACCACTAGGCAATAAGTCTAAACAAGATTATTTGGCCCCAAAATGGCTTGATCTAGCTCCCTTATGGCAAAAACGCCTGTTTTTAGCTGCATTTTTTGGTGCAGAATTAACCAAACCTGCCACAATAACAGGACATCCGCATACTTTGATTGCTCCTACAATTTCAACGAATAAACGTCCTGAGTATGTAGAAAGCGGACAATTGTTTTTAGAAAAAATTTCCTCTTGGTTATCAGAATTTGGGGTTACAACTCAACAAATTGCTCAAAGAGAAGAAAAGGTTTCTGCTGATGGAGATGACACTATTCGGCTAAGGCTAATCTTGTCATCAACAAATGAAAACTTGATTAATTTATGGAGCAAAGTTGGTTTTGAATATAACCAAAAACGTTCAGGACTAGCAGCTTTAGCAATTCAATATTCAAAACATAAAAAACAAGTTTTATTTGAGCGTCAAGTTGTTGCTAAAGCTGCTGTAGCAATGGTTAGTCAAGGCATATCTCGTCAAGAAACTTTCCAACAATTAACAACAGCAACTACTAATGAAAGGTTTATTGAAAGAGCAATATATTCTGAAAAAGAGGTTATACCTCTTATTCCAAAAGACTTTCCTACTTTTGATCAGTTTTGCTCACAAGCTATTGTTGGTTCAACAGCTAGCGGCATGGTATGGGAAAAAATTATCGCTATTAATCCATCAGATTATGTAGGAAATGTTTATGACTTTACTGTCAACCATCCTGATCATAATTTTATTGCTAGTGGGTTTGTAGTCTCAAATTGTGGCGTGCGACTTGTTCGCACTAACCTTTTTAAATCAGATGTCCAACCTAAAATAAAAGAGTTAGTTGATGAGCTTTACCGCCAAATCCCTACAGGAGTGGGAAAATCTGGCAAATATCATTTTGATAAAAAAGAACTGCGAAAGTTAATGGAAAAAGGCTCTAACTATTTACTTAAGCATCGTGACTTGGCTGTAGAACGTGATATTGAATGTACTGAAGCAAATGGCTGTTTGGCTGATGCTGACCCTGAAGCTGTAAGTGAACGCGCTTTAGCTAGAGGGGCGGAACAATGTGGTACATTAGGATCAGGCAACCACTTTTTAGAAATCCAAGTTGTTGATGAAATTGTTGACGAAGAAGCCGCTCAAATTATTGGAATAGAAAAAGACCAGGTTTGTGTGATGATCCATTCTGGTTCACGTGGGCTTGGTTATCAAGTTTGTGATGATGCACTACTTAAACTTCGTTATGCTCCTTCTAAGTACAAAATCAAGCTACTTGATAAACAACTAGTTTGCGCTCCTGTAGATAGTCCTGAAGGTCAAGAATATATTGGTGCAATGCGAGCAGCAGCAAACTTTGCTTGGTGTAATCGTCAACTCCTGATGTGGCAAACTAGAGAAGTATTTGAAACTATATTTTCACGTAAGTGGGAAGAATTGGGCATGAACTTGATCTATGATGTAGCCCATAACATCGTTAAATTTGAAGAACATATGGTAAATGGCAAAAAGAAAATGCTTTGTGTCCATCGTAAAGGTGCAACACGCGCTTTTCCACCTCATCACCCAGAAATCCCTTCACGTTATCAGACTATTGGTCAACCAGTAATTATTCCTGGTGATATGGGACGAGCTAGTTGGTTGTTAGTTGGTCAAGAAGGGAGTTTAGAACAAACTTTTGGTACAACTTGTCATGGTGCTGGCAGGGTTTTAAGCCGTACTGCGGCAGTAAAACAAGCCCATGGTCGGCGAATAGACATTGAGCTAGCAGAACAAGGTGTAATAGCTCGCGCCCGTAGTTGGAAAGGTTTAGCTGAAGAACACCCAATGGCTTATAAAAATGTAGATGAAGTAGTTGATATTGTTCACAAAGCAGGTATTTCCAAACAAGTTGCTCGTTTGCGTCCTATGGGTGTAATCAAAGGTTAATGTAGGAAAGGGCAGATACATCATAGGTCTGCCCTTTAACAACAACCTAGTAAATAGGTATATTAAGATTTACTTAATTGCTGATAAATATACTCGCCAAGGCCCTACTGCCTCTCGATATTGCTTTGCCATCGTCCGATTTATCTGTACCAAATGATCTTGATCGTGTACTACCCAAGTTGCTAGCAGTTCCTCAAGCCTCACTATACCTAGTTCTGGATGCTTCCCTGTTTTTCTTAAATCCTCTGGCTTTAGCCTCATCTCCTTTAGTATACCAATGTTTTCCTGCCTTAAATTTTCAAAGATAGTAAACAATTCTTCTATTGACTTTCCCTTGCTTTCCTCAAACTGTGCATGTCTATCGAATCGTTCAAATGGTTTTCCCTCTCCTTCTTCCAAAATCATCTTGGTGCGCACAATCCAATCTGTTTGCTCGGCGTGGATTAGATGGCCAAGTACATCATAAGGACTCCAAGTATTTTCCCCTTCGTTATTGCTTACCCACTCAGAAGGCAGCCCTTGGAGCATAACCCTCAATACATTTGGTGTTCGACTTAATATATCAATAGCGTGATCAAGGTTAAATTTCATAACATCCTCCTAAGTTAATATTACTTCTACATTTCACAACGTTAACATAACACCAAACTATTATTTATGTACTAAACTAACAGGCGTGACTAGTTTATCAGACTCTAGTGAGCTATGCATATAAATAACTGTTGGGGCAGAAGATTTTTTTCCCAGTGGAGTGACTTCTTTTATTGAGCGTTTTTCCACTCCACTTTGAACTTCACCTTGATCATTATTTTTACTTACTTTAAGAGAAGTATTAGCTGATGATTTTAACTCTTGCCATAAAGCTTCATTGGCTTTCCAAGGACAAGCACTTTGATTGTTTTGACAATAACGTACTAGTTCTTCACTACTAGGCACTTTATCTATAAGTGTTCGAGACAAAACTAGATAAACTTTTTCTGTCGCGCTTTTTTCGTCAAACACAAACCATTGCAAACTAGCCTCAGGGTTATCACTAGAAGGAACTTCATAAGGTACATGAGCTTGAACTGTGTTATCACCACGTTTTAGCCGAGCATCAGGAAAAATCATTGTTGCTTGACCATCATTTTCTGTATGAAAAACATAAAGATATCCATCAATATTTGGTTCAACAACTATTCTAATTGCTTCACCTGCATGAAACTCGCGGGTAGAGCTAACACGAATAGTTTCATCACTTTTCCCTTTTAAGTAAAGAGTATAGCCTATTCCTAATGTAGCTTTAGTTTTGCTTACACTAGTATTTTTTACATTACTCTTTTGGCTAGAATTAGGCTTTTTTGTAGGCTTTTCTATTGAAGGATTAGTAGTTTTTTCAATCAATGGGCGTGTACTTAAAAAACTACCACGTGCTCCAACATCATCATTCTCAATTTGTGCATTAACTAAAACTACAGACAAAATAAGAAACATAAATAAAAGTACTTGTTTTTTCATCAGCTTTACTCCTGAAAACTACTTTATTTTAAGTTTAGGTAGCGAGTAGCTAAAATATCCATATGATGGCCTACATGACCTGCCATAATATAAGCTAATGCTCGTACACTAATTTCATTATTATTAGCTAAGCCGGTTCTAAGCCAAGCTTCTTTGTCAAGATGCTTAAACAAAGAAAGAGTAGAGCGACGAATACATTCAAACTCCGTTTTTAAGTCTGAGAATGAACGCTCATCAAACCTTCCTGTAGGGATAAAGTCGTCTTGTTCAAAGCCGCTCAAAGCAGTTTTATCATTACGAGCAAAACGCAAAGCACGATAAGACATAACTCTTTCTGTATCATTTAAATGGCCTATTAACTGTTTAACACTCCATTTATCTGGAGCATAAGGTTTAGTAATATTTTTTTCTTCTGCTATGTTTATTGTTGCAAGAGTCTCGGAAATTTGTTTTTCAAGAACTGCTAAAATGTCATCATCTGCAATACGATCAATATATAAACTATAATAAGGGGCGTGTTCGGTTGGTTGTGGTCGGCCAACAATTAAATTTGACATGAAAGGATTCTCCTTAAAATTTGAACTAAAAGTTTTAACTAGTTTTAATGATAAATAGATATTTACTTTCTAGCAATGAAAGTTAAATCTGTCAGACGCAGGATCTAGTCTATGGTTCCCAAAGGCTTTGCTCTATTTTTACCAAATAAATTCAACAAAAGTTAAAACAAACCCTATAGTAATAACAAAATAGCGTATGTAATTAGGGTTGATTCTTTGAGCTAATTGTGGTGCTAAATAGCCTCCCAAAATAGCACCTAGCCCAAGTGCTATGGCTGGAAATGGTAGCACGCTACCAGCAGAAATAAAAAATAATGAAGCCACTACATTAATTACTGTACCTAAGCAAGTTTTAATTGCATTAAGCTGATTAATATTTGCTTCTATATAAAAACCTAGTAAGGCAAGCATCATTATTCCCATTCCTGCCCCAAAATAGCCTCCATAAATAGACACTAAAAATTGTAGAAAAAATGTTAATACAAAACTTTTTGTCGCTTTGTTATGTTTTTCTAGTTGGCGTTTTAACCTTGGTTGGTAACAAAGCAAGATTGTAGCAAGTAAAATTAAGACAGGAACTGCGCTTTTAAAAAGTTTTTCAGGTGTGTTTAAGAGTAACCAAGCACCAAATAGTGCTCCTAAAATTGATGGTAATGTTAAATAAATCGTCAGACGACCTAAACCTTTGGCTTGTTTGCGATAACTCCAAACACTAGCTAAAGAGCCTGGCCAAAGGGCTACAGCATTAGTGGCATTAGCAGGTATGGCTGGAACGCCTAATGCCAACATAGTAGGGAATGAAATTAAAGAACCGCCTCCAGCAACCGAGTTAATTGCTCCTGCAACAAAACCTGCTAGCACAAGTAACCCATAAGACCAATAGCTATCTAATATCATCAATTATTTACTTAAACTTCCCCATAGCTATTGATTACAGCACTAGCAGACTTAGAAACTACTCCTAAAAATGCATCTGCTACAGCATCTGGCTCAGAGTATATTTTGATAAAATCAGAGCTACGTAAAAACACTAGAATATCGCTAACCTTTGCCTTAGGGTATTGAGAAAGCGCGCCAACTAGGTTTTGTTGATATTCTATTTGCATATCCATAAAGTCAACACTACCAAGTAGTTGTCGATATTTAGCATCTAGGAAACGATCTCCTTCATGAGAGTTTAATTCC
>JAHFUF010000328.1:5755-6233 GCA_023265235.1 Blastocatellia bacterium | reverse complement strand
ATAATCTTTTAGCTCTTTCAGCTAAATATTCTTTGGCAGATTTTTTACCAAGTGCAAAGTGTGTAGCAGCCCCTGATATAAAAAGCAGTAGCGGCATGCGCCATTGATGAAACCAAACCATCACATTTTCTAGTAAAGCAGATGTTTCATTGTTTTTTATATGGAATTTCCAACGAACAAATACCATTCCAACATGAAAGAATAGTAGAATAATAATGGCAAACACTCTTAGCCAATCTAGCTCATAACGGCGAGAGGAAACAGTTTGTGAAGTATTCATAGTAATATAGCCTTTTCTTAAGTTAAATATCTTTTATTTAGTTAACCTTAAAAAAAGAAACTTCACTATTTTTTTGTCACAAACAGCAAATAAACAGCCCTAAACAGCAGAAAATGTTCCTTAAGTTTAAGAAATATCCTTATAAAAACAATGTCCCAGAGTGTAAGTAAACTCCGGGACATTTGTTCTAAGAATTTT
>JAHFUF010000328.1:2027-5745 GCA_023265235.1 Blastocatellia bacterium | reverse complement strand
AGTTAAACCTAATCAGAAATCTCAATAGAAGAAAGAATGCGTTGGAAAGCGCGTTGATAACTACTGGCTTCACTTTGTGGTGTAACAGGAATTAAGTAAAACAAATCCCCATTATTAAGCCTAAGAGTATAAATTGCGACATTTTCTGTACGCCCTGTTACATCAGAGATATTAGTAAAATAAGCTACAAAAGCTTTATGGTTAGCTAAACTGGTTCGTTGATATTGGCCTTGTTGACGTAAATTGGGGTTACCTTCTTGTAAACCTCTAATAAAGTCTTCTGTTGCTTGACGAAGGTTAGAATCTTGATTAATTCTAGCTGCTCCAACCAAAACACCATGAGTAAAAACAAAACGTTGGGAAACTTGACCATAAGCACCTTCAGGAGCAAAAGTAATGCTATTTTGGTCTTTTAACTCTCGCCAGTTTTCAGGTATTTGTAGCTGAAAAGAATTGTCACTGTAAGTTTTATAACGTGGTGATGGTAGTGCAACTCTACTACCTGGAGCACGACTTGTGATAGGATTTTTACCTGTGGTAGGACGGCTCCCTGTACCAGTATTTCCACTGTTAGCGTTTCCACTGTTAGCGTTTTCACTTCTTGTGTTTACTGTGTTTACTGGTAATCCACCTAAGCGTGCTTGCATTCGACTAAATTCTTGGTTATTTTGGTCTGAATTACGTATTTTTAATAATTGAGCTTCACGATTGATTGCTTCATAACGATTACTTGGATTAGGGTGGCTACTTAAGAATTCTGGGCCAGATTTACCCTTAGACTCTTTTTCTATAGTTCTAAACATATTGCCTAGGTCTCTAGGATCATAACCAGCCTGTGCCATTATTTGTGCGCCAAGTAAATCAGCTTGAGTTTCATACTCACGGCTAAATTTTAGGAAATAAGCTCCTATTCCTAGCTGGCTACCACCTGCAATAACACTACCTAAGCCTCCTCCTACAATTGCTCCTAGTATTTGGCCTGCGGTAGCACCAATAGCATATTTTTGTGCTTTTGCTGCTTGTGCAGTACCGTGACGCAAGGCTACATGGCTGATTTCATGCGCCATTACCCCTGCTAGCTCACCTTCGGTTTTTGCTACTTCAATTAGCCCACGATTAACATAAGTAAACCCGCCTGGTAGGGCAAAAGCATTAATTTCTTTAGCATCAACTAGCTTAAAAGAGAATCGAAATTCACTATGTTGATATTCTGGTGGAATAGCATCAACTAACCGCTCTCCAACACGTACTAAATAATCTCCTAATTGTCTATCTTTAATTAATGGTAATTTATTCTCAGCCTCGTTTGACGCTTCTTGGCCTAATTTCACATCATCAGCGATCTTATAAGGATTTTTTGGGGCAACTATCCTAGTTTGAGCTAGGATTGAAGAAGAAACTAAAAAAGTTACTAGTAAGATTGCTGAAATAGTCCTTTTTATTTTTGTCACAAGCTACCTCCTAAAATTTTTAATAATATATAATATAAAGGTCTATTAATACTATGTTGCAAAATGGCAATTTTCGTTGCTTTTTCTTGATATTAGAATAGCTTAATTATTGGTCAATGGGTTAATTATTTAGATTTAGCCTTTGTTGGAGCAACGCTACCAGCATCATGATTACCAACATTAATCCCTAATATTCTAGGATAAATAGCTACAAATAAAATATTTTTTGAATAAATTTTCTTTTATAGTTTCGCTTAGATTGATAAAATGCTGCTATCTAAATATTTATTTCAAGGAGCAATTATGGCTGACAAAGGTGATAAAGGCGTTAAAGATGTATTTAAACAAGTCTATGATCTATGGGAAAAATCAGCAGGAGAACAAATAGAAAAACTAGCTCGGAGCCAAACTTTTCTTGCAGCACTAGCTCAAAATCTAGAGCAAACACTAAATCTTTCTGGCCGTGTGAAAGAAATTAGTCAAACCACTTTAGGAGTAATGAACCTACCTACTCGTCAAGATGTTGAGGCAATTAATAAACAATTAAGAGCAATGCGTAACACTCTAGATGAAATAAATGAAAAACTAGATATCTTGGTACCAAAACCACCAGAACCGGAACCAGAACCAGAGCCTAAGAAAGCCCGTACTACTCGTAGCAAAAAAACGACTAAATAGTTTTAGAGAGCTTTTCATTAAAGCTCTCTACCCTCTATAAATGCGCTACTCCACTTCTAAGTGCGTATTTTACTAAATCTACAACATTGTGAATTTCCAGTTTTTGCATAATATTATTCCTATGCTTTTCTACGGTTTTAATACTGATGCATAGCCGGTTAGCAATGGCTTTATTAGGTTTTCCAGCAGTAATTAATCTTAAGATTTCAATCTCTCTATTAGACAAAACAGAATATATATCTTGTGGGATTAAACTAGGAGCACGTCCATCTAAAAACTTGTTGATCATTCTACGTGAAAGTGAGGAAGAAAAATAAGGTTGACCTTTTGCAGCCATTTGGATAGCAAGATAAAGTTCTTGCGTGCTAACACTTTTAAGTAAATACCCTGTTGCGCCATATTCTAGGCTTTTCTTCAAAAACTCTTCATTGTCATACATTGTTAGTAAAAGAATGGCTACGCGAGGAAACTGGTTATGGATTTCACGAGTAGCATCTAGGCCATCCATTTCTGGCATAGCAATATCCATAAGCACAACATCAGGACTAGTAATAGCTACTTGTGTAATAGCTTCTAATCCATTGGTTGCTTCAGCAACAATTTCAATACCTTCCGTTGATTCCAATAGCTTTCTTAGGCCATTACGAAAAAGAGTATGGTCATCAACTATTAAGACTTTAATGATTTCCATAAACGAGAACCTTTGGCGGGATAAATCAAGAACTCCACCTATCATAGAACCAACAATTAAGTAAATCAAGATATAACTATTATAGGAATGGTTTACACTTTAAGCAGCCATAACAGGTAACAAAAGAAATATAAAATAAAGTACTGGCTACTTAGTTTTTTTAAGTGCTTGAGTTTTAAGCTCTTGGCAAGTAATTAATAACTCCTTTAGTGTTACTTGTGTTTGCTCAGAAGCCATTATTACCTGTGTTGTAGGGGTTGCATCTACCTCTTCAACTAAATCCAAGAGTCGTGCTAAGTCTGTTTGGAGCTTGGTTAAATTCTTACTTGGGTTTCCTGATACTAGCTCTGTAATTTTTTCTAGCAACTCTTTATTGTCGGTTGGCGAAACAGATAGTTTTGTTTGTAACTCGCGAATTTCCGATAAAGCTTTATGTACTTTGTTTAAGCCTTGATAGTTTTCCATTGCTATATCAAAGCTTTGCTTTATACCTGTTTCAGGTGTCTTTACTCTGGGATCCATCTTAATTGTTAGCTCTTGAGAATAAGTATCTCCATTAGCGATTAATTTTATCGTGTAGTTGCCTGGTAAAACTGTTGGGCCAAGAGGCTCACTAGGAGTATCCAGGTAAATAGCAGAAATAGGATAAGTACGTCTAACTCCTTCAGGATGAGGGTAATGTAGATTCCAAACAAATCGCTGCATTCCTACTTTAGCTGATAGAGTTTTTGGTACACGCACCCAATAAGCAGGAATTGCATTTTCTTCTTCCTTAAATTTTTCTGGCTCATCGTTACTAGAAAACCGTCTTACTAATTGATTTGATTGATCATAAATCTCTAATACTACAGGGCTTTGAGAATCTTTTTGGAGAAAATAGTTAATAATCGCTCCGTCA
>JAHFUF010000328.1:0-2017 GCA_023265235.1 Blastocatellia bacterium | reverse complement strand
TTGTCCCATTGGTTCCTCTGGTGGAATTGGAGTGTCAGTATTAAGACTACGCCTAACTCTATAGGCAAGCTGCGGCTTAAAAAGAACGGCTTCTAAAGTAGCAACTTTTTCATTAAGTTGTCTGAGGTGAGTAATATCATCTAAAATCCAGAAAGAACGACCATGTGTGCCAACTACTATATCATCGTTATGAACAACTAGGTCTCGAATAGAAGTCGAAGGCATATTAAGTCTTAAAGATTGCCAATCGTCACCATCATTAAAAGAAACATAAACTGCTCGTTCTGTACCAGCAAATAATAGTCCTTTGCGACTAGGATCTTCGCGAACAGCATTAACCACTTCGTTTTCTGGAATGCCTTTAGTGATTTTTTGCCAAGTTTTGCCACCATCGTGAGTGCGGTAAATATGAGGGCGCAAATCATCTAGGCGAAAGCGATTAATGGCTGTATAAGCTGTTTCATTATCAAAATGCGACGCTTCAATAAGAGAGACTTTGCTCCAAGAAGTTAAGGCTGTAGGGGTAATATTTTGCCAAGTTTTGCCCCCATCTTTAGTAATGTGTATTAATCCATCGTCTGTACCAGCCCAAATAATATTTATGTCTTGAAAAGAAGGGGCAACAGTATAAATCACTCCACGTCTAGCCATGTTTTCTAACTCTGGTGTGCGATAAACTCCAATGTTAATGGGGACATCAGGCTTTTCTCGACTAAGATCAGGGCTGATAATGTCCCAACTATGACCTTCATTAGTAGTCTTAAAAAGCACATTCCCAGCATAGTAAAGAGTTTTAGAATCAATAGGAGAGAAAATCACAGGAGCAGTACGTAAAAAGCGATATTTCCCGCTACGAATTGCTTCTGGAGCAATGTTTTGTACTTGTCCATTTGTGCGATCAAAACGACTTAGTTTTCCACCATAAATAATATTAGGGTTTAATGGATCTGGAGCAACATATCCATATTCTTCTGCTCCAACAGTTTGCCAATCTCGCCAAGTAATTGCTCCATAATCTCCACGGCTGCGAACACCAGCAGAACCGCTTTCTTGTTGACCACCATAGACCCAATAAGGAAATTGATTATCAGTAATTACATGGTAAAACTGTGCAGTAGGTTGATTGTACCAGCTACTCCAAGTTTGACCGCCATTGACTGTAATTACTACGCCTTGATCAGATGCTATTAAAAAAATGTCTGGGTTTGTAGGATTAATCCAAATACGATGATAATCATCACCGCCCGGAGCACCCTTAAAACAAGTAAATGAATGGCCTCCATCAGTAGAGCGATAAGCAGCAACATTAGCAACATAAACAATATCTGGGTTTTGAGGATGGACTTTTACTTCGGCAAAATCGCTTCCTCGTCCCCATAGGCGATTATCATCACTAAGCCTTTGCCAGCTTTCTCCAGCATCATCAGAACGATATAGTCCACCTAAATCTGGTGAATCTACTGTGGCATAAAGTCGGTTAGAATCACTAGGAGCAACTGTAAAACCAATTCGCCCAAGCCCTTGTTCAAAGGTAGGCAGTCCTTTAGTAAGCTTTTGCCAAGACTTACCACCATCAATAGATTTATAGAGCATACTACCAGCACCTTGCCAAACCCCGTTTTCCCAAGGGCCAAGGCGTGCTGCCCACATATCAGCATAAATAATTTGTGAGTTTTTAGGGTCAAATGTAACTTGAATTGCGCCAGTATTTTCATCTTTGTAAAGCACTTTTTCCCAAGTCTCACCACCATCTAATGAACGGTATACGCCGCGCTCCTCATTTGCACCATAGGGACGACCTAAAACCGCTACAAAGACTCGTTTATCATCTTTAGGATCAACAATTATTGAGCCTATTTGTTGTCCGTCGCGTAGCCCTAAATGTCGCCAAGTTTTGCCTGCATCAATGGATTTGTAGATTCCATCCCCTATAGAGAGGTCTGGACGCTGTAACCCTTCACCGCTAGCAACATAAACAATATTTGGATTTGAAGGAGCGACCGCTAGATCTCCAATA
>JAHFUF010000327.1 GCA_023265235.1 Blastocatellia bacterium | reverse complement strand
TTTTTTGTTATTCAATCTTAATCTTAATCAAGTATTTTCAGCAAGCAAAATAGCTTAGTAAGGAATCAATGGCAAATGATTACTGGGTTTAACACAGACATTTCTTATGATGGGACAACTTACCATATTCAAACAGAAGATAAAGGTGATACTAACCCTATAATTTTGTCTTTAGTTTATGTTCGAGGTGCAATACTAGCTGCTAAACGTACTTCTTATGCAAAAGAATTACAAAGTGGTTTAACTGAACAGCAATTACAGGTTATGTTGGAAAAGCAGCACCGTACAATTTTAGCAGTGATCAAAGCAGGAAGGGTCCAGGAATTAGTTGATAAACTAAATAAATCAAAATCCATAGAAGAAGAAATTAGTGAAACACTTAAAATCGCTCCTGGCTTTCCATCCTCTCCATCAATACCTTTTCCTCAAGTGCCTATAACGGCACCGCCAATACCAGTAAGCCAAACTAATGATATTAATTTTGAACCTGTAGTCGATAAAATAAATGAAATACGCAGTAGTATTGCAGTAGAAAGTTCTCGCAGGGTGAATTCTCAGCCGCTATTTGCAGAGTTTGATTTGGATAAAATAATTTTTGATTATTTACAAACTGATGCACAAGAAGAAAAATTAGAAATAAGCCTAAGAGGAAATAAAGAATTTTACTCAGGCGAATCTATTTTGTTACAAATTGAAGTTTCTAGGGCTGGAGCAAAGGTTCTTCCTAGTATACCTGTAATTGTAAAAGTCATAGGTACCGCTTTTAAGCCACAAGTCTATTCTGGACGCACTGGACCAGATGGTGTAGCCATTATGCCTGTAGCTTTACCACAGTTTACTGCTGGTAGTGCAGCTATAGTAATACAATCTTCTTCTGATTTGGGCGAAGCGGAAATCAAATATTTGATTCGCCGTCGATAATCAACTAACTTGGAAAAACTATACTATGCAAATTCTTTTAAATGGAGAGACAAAAGAAATTTCTGGGCAAATTTCTTTACAAGCTTTAGTAGAAAATTTAGAGCTTAAAGAAGGAAGAATTGCTATTGAGTTAAATCAATTTGTGGTTAAACGTAAGGATTGGTACAGTGTAATACTACAAGATGGCGACCGGCTTGAGGTTGTTCATTTTGTTGGTGGTGGTTAGTAGGGGCGAACTGTTCTCCCTTTTAAGTTTTTATATATTGGGTGCTTTAATCACACATAGCCCATATTTAGAGTCTATAAATTAATTAGGTGTAGTTTTATGTGACTACACTTTTGGTAGGAAAATATGTCTAACTCTGACAAATTAGTTATTGCAGGACGGGAATTTAGATCCAGGCTTATGATAGGTACTGGAAAGTATCCTAGTCATGAGGCTATGGTAGAAGCTCATAACCGTTCAGGAGCAGAAATAGTAACTGTAGCAGTGCGACGAGTAAATATCAGTGATCGCAGTAAGGAGTCGCTACTAGACTATATAGATTTAAAAAAGTTTATGCTCTTACCTAATACTGCTGGTTGTTATAGTGCTGATGATGCTATACGAACAGCACATTTAGCTAGAGAAGCCCTTGATACCCCTTGGGTAAAACTAGAAGTAATTGGTGATGAAAAAACGCTCTTTCCTGATAATGAGGGGTTGGTTGTTGCTACTAGGTCGCTAGCAAAAGAAGGTTTTATTGTTTTGCCTTATTTTAATGATGATTTAGTCACAGCACGTAAGCTTATAGATGCTGGTGCGGTGGCTGTGATGCCGCTAGCTGCTCCTATTGGTTCAGGTCTAGGGATCCAAAACTTTACTACTATGCGTATTTTGCGCGAAATGATAACAGAGGTGCCTGTTATTGTTGATGCTGGTGTTGGTACTGCGTCAGATGTTGCTATGGCTATGGAACTAGGGATGGATGCAGTACTCTTAAATACAGCAATTGCAAGTGCTAAAGATGTTGCAATGATGGCTGAGGCAATGAAATTAGGGATTGAAGCCGGTAGACTTGCTTATTTAGCTGGTAGGATGCCGCGAAGGCTTTATGCTAGTGCTAGCAGCCCACTAGATGGATTGATAAAGTAATATTTGATCAATTCTTGATTAACCCTCTTAGTGATTTTAACCAATCGGGTAAAAATCCACAAATATTATTTAGCTTTAGATAAAAAATAGCCAATAAATCTTTAAATAGATTTGTTGGCTTTGTCTATTTTAGAAACTATTTGTGTAAGAGTGTAACAATTATTATTTTCTTTAGTTGACGAATTAAAAAATTTAAACTATAACTATCTGGCTTAGAGAAACTATTTTTAACAGGGTAGGGCTATGACACAAGCTTTGTTAGTAAGAAAACTAACAGATGATGAAAAAGCGACATTACAAGATTGGCAACATTCTGAAGATAAAGAAAAATCACGTCGTGCTCAAGTGATAATGTTGTCTGCTAAAGGAAAAGCGGCTGTAGAGATTAGTCAAGAAATGGGCTTTCACCCAGATAACTTAAAAAAATGGATTCGACGTTTTAACCAAGAAGGTATTAGTGGGATAGAAATACTTAAACGTGGCCCAAAAAGTCGTTTTACTAAGGAGCAAATGACTGCAATTCTAAATTTATATAGGCAATCTCCTAAAAACCTTGGCCTTGCTTTTAGTACTTGGACACCTCAAAAATTAGCAATAGAAGCTGTTAAGTTAGGTATTGTTTCTCAAATTAGCCATGTTACAATGCGAGAAATTTTAACAGAAACCATCACAGATAAGACCGTAACAGAAAATATTAATGTGGTAGAAAGTAAAGCAATCATAGATCCTTCTATAGAGCTTAATTTACAAACCTCTAAACCTGAGACTCTTCAAAATAACTTAATTAATCAAGACATTTTTAAAAACCTTAATCTTAATGATCCTAAGTTTACCCCTACTGTGTCAGAATTACTTTCACTAGGTCAAAATGCTTTGCGTAGTAGCGAAAACCTAGAAGCAGTTACTGTATTTCAAAAAATACTTATTTATCCTGAATTGACAGCAGACTTACAAGGACAAGTGCGGTGTTATTTAAGCGAAGCATATGAAGCACTTAGTAGTTATGAAGAAGCTTTAATGGCAGTATCAGTTTATGAAGATAGTTTGTTTCGGAATCAACTTTCACCAAAACTACAGGCTCGGGTTAAATTACGCTTAGGTTGGGGTTATAGCCGAATGTCTAACTATGCTAAAGCCTTGGCACGCTTTAATGAAGCTAGAACGATTTTTGTTGAATTAGCTGATACAGAAGGCTTAGGAGCAGTACATTATGCCTTAGGTTATGTCTATATTGAGATTAATGAATCTAATTTGGCTAGAGGATACTTATTAAAGGCACTTGAAGGGTTACGTTATGCAGAAGATGCACGTTTACTTGCACGTATTTATATTGATTTAGGCTTAGTAAATTACAAAGAAGGCGATTTTGAAGGAGCAAAAACTAGCTACTTAAAAGCCCAATCCTATGCAGAAGGTATAATAGATTCTAGCCTTTTAGGACTGATTTCGATGAATTTGGGTGCTATCTATGTGGATTATGGTAAAAGAGATGAAGCAACACAATATCTAGTACGTGCAGTAAAAGAATTTACTATTAGCGGACAAAATAGCTATTTAGCTCGTGCTTATAACAATTTAGGTAATAACCTTCTTTATGGTGGACGTTGGCGTGAAGCAGCAGAAAATCTTAGCCTTGGACTAGAACTAGCTCGTAAATTAGGGGATCGAGAAAATACTTGGCTTACGTTAATAACCTTAGGAGAATTGAGATTTCTACAAGGTGAGTATGAAAAAGCAGAAGAGTCTCTGTTAACAGCCTTAGGCTTATTAACAGACGGGGATAAATGGGCAGAGGCTTATGCACAAAGGGTTTTAGGGTTATTATATATTGCTAATAACCGTCCAGATAAAGCCTCACAGGTTTTGAGAACTGCTCTACAATTAGCTACACGCATTGGTAGCCTTTATGAAGTATGTCTCTCACAATTAACTTTGGCTGAACATCATTTGTCTCAAGCTAATTATGAACAAGCAGAAGAATATCTAGAATTAGCAAAAGAAAACTTAAAAGGTAAACATGATCCAGATCTTTCCGCTAGCGGATGGGCACAGCGCTTGGCTGGAAAAATAGCCTTAATCCACCAACATTTTGAGGAAGCCAAACAACATATATCAGCTAGTATTAATATTTTTGCTTCTATTAATAACAAATATGAACTAGCTATGAGTAAGTTAGAAATGGGCTTGTTTTATATGCAAATAGGGGAGCTTTTAGCTAGTAAGGATATTTTAATAGAAGCTCGTGATAAATTAATGGACTTAGGTGCAATGCCTGCTCTAAAACGTGCTAATGAAATGTTACTAGCTCTACAAAGAGGAGAAGTTCCAAAGCCACATAGCAAAATAGAAGTAAACTTAAATCGAGATGTGCTATTAATGCAACGTTTAATTGAAGCAGCTAACTCTCGTGACTTGCTGTTAAAAGAATTAGCTACAGTAATTTATGAGAATTTTGTTTTGGCTAGGTTAATAATTTATGATGCTAATATTTATGGACAACTAGAAGCTATTGTAATAATAGGTTGTTCCCAAAAAGAAGCTTTAGAGCTAATACCAGAAGTAAATCGCACAATTGATTGTGGAAAAACTACTCTAGGGATATCACACTTACATATTTTGGAAGACAGAGTTAATGCTAAATTTTGCCTTTATTTAGAGCCAAAACCAAATACTAGATTAGAGTTATCTAGGTTAAAGCCTTTATTTAAACAAGCTGAATTAGTATTGGAGAACTGTTCTCTACGTGCTTTAACACGTACTACTTTGGTACAAGAGCAAGATAAAGTAAGAGTACAGACTATAATTCCTGGTTTTATTTATGCTAGTCCAGCAATGCAGGATGTAGTAGAAAGGATAAGGAAAATTCGCACTAGTGATACAACAGTACTAATTACTGGAGAATCTGGTACAGGTAAAGAGTTAGTTGCTCGTGCTATTCATGCAGAATCATCACGTCGAGACGCTATTTTTCTGCCTTTTAATTGTACTGCTACACCAAAAGATTTGATTGAAAGTCAGTTATTTGGCCATCGTCGAGGTGCTTTTACAGGTGCAACTAGCAACTATCCAGGCATTATTCGTGCTGCTGATGGAGGAACACTTTTTTTAGATGAAATTGGCGATTTAAGCTTAGACTCACAACCTAAATTACTAAGATTTTTAGAAGCAGGGGAAATTCAACCTTTAGGTGAAACTAAGCCTATGAAAGTGGATGTAAGAATCCTTGCAGCTACTAACGCGCTACTAGAAAAAGCTGTTGAAGAAGGCCGTTTTCGTGAAGACTTACTTTTTCGTTTGAATATTATACGCTTACATGTTCCACCTTTAAGGGAAAGAAAAGAAGAAATTCCTTTATTAGCTAATCATTATTTACAACATTTTGCTTTACGTTCAGGAAAAAAGACTCTTTCTTTTTCTCCAGATATTATGTATTACTTTAATAAGTATAATTGGCCTGGTAATATACGTCAGCTACGATCAGAAATTGAAAGAATGGTGGCTTATGCAGGAGAGTCTATGGTATTGACTCCTAGAGATTTATCGCCAGAGATTACTCGTGTTCCTCTTAGTCCGACAGTAGAACCCAAAAAAGCTCTTATCCCTGCTACTTTTAATTCTGGGAAAGAAATAGAACCTATTTCTAGTCATACGCTTAAAGGCGCTACAGACCAGCTAGAAAGAAAACTAATAGAAGAAACTTTACTTAAGACAGATTATAATATTTCTCGTACAGCTAAAGAATTAGGGCTTTCTCGTCGCGGACTAAGGTTAAAAATGTTTCAATTAGGATTAGAAAAATAAATAATTAGTGCCTTAGTGATACTATTTGATTGATAGTGGATACTAAGTTTACGTAATGGAAGGTTTTAGACAATGTTTTGGTTACTATATTGCCAGTTATTGACAAATAAAAAAATAATGCCATAGTTGTTGGCTTAGTTTCAAAAAATACTTGCTGGTTTTATCTCTTCTATTATCAATAAAATAGACTTGGACACGGAAAAATAACAATATAATTAGTAACTGTGGAATAAGAAATGCTCTATGATAAAAGCAAAATAGACAATATTTTTTATTCACAACAATATTTTCTTTGGGCTGAGACTTTAGTTAAAAAATAACTATCTGAGTCAATAGTATATTTCTGCCCCCAAAAATAGCTTGACATTTTGGAAAAG
>JAHFUF010000326.1 GCA_023265235.1 Blastocatellia bacterium | reverse complement strand
TGTTAAAGCCGCCTTTACGGCAATTTCTGCTGTTTCAAAATCTCGAATTTCACCTACTAAAATTATATTAGGGTCTTGGCGTAGGAAAGAACGCAGGGCAGCCGCAAAATTAAGACCAATTTGTTCTTTCATTTGAACTTGGTTGATGCCAGGTAAGTTAAATTCAACAGGATCTTCGGCGGTCATAATATTTGTTTCAGGAGTATTTAAAGAAGATATTGCAGAATAAAGTGTATTAGTTTTTCCTGATCCTGTTGGGCCAGTAACTAGCACCATTCCATAAGGTTTACTAATTTGGCGTTTAAAGCGATCTAGGCTTTCTACTTCAAAACCTAGTTTGGTCATGTCTAACATCAATTTTTCTTTGTCTAATAATCGTAATACGATTTTTTCACCCCATAGTACAGGAAGGCTAGAAACACGATAATCTAGCTCTCTAGAACGACCATCTAGTTTTGCTTTGAGTTTAATACGACCATCTTGAGGCAATCGCTTTTCAGCAATATCTAACTTTGACATGATTTTGACACGCGAAGTAATTGCATCACGCATTTTCATTGGTGGACGCATAATGTCATAGAGAATACCATCTATACGGAAACGGACACGAAATTCTTTTTCATATGGTTCTATATGAATATCAGAAGCACCACGACGTATTGCATCAACTAAAACAACGTTTACCAGTTTTACTACTGGAGCTTCATTACCAATCTTTTCCATATTATCAAAGTCGATTTCTTCTTCTTCTTCAATAACTTCTAGATCGCTCCCATCTTCATCAAAAAGGCTTTTACCAGAATCTTTAGTTACATCGTCAAGAATATCCTTAAATATGTCTAATGATTTAGCAGAGCCATAGTATTTTTCCATAGCTTCCTGCATAGATGCTTCAGAAACAACTACAGGTTCTACACCAAATCCAGTCATAAACTTAATATCATCAATAGCAAACACATTAGTAGGATCAACCATTGCTAGTGTAAGAGTTGCTCCTACGCGCGATAGAGGCAAAACCATATATTTTTGTGCTACTTCTTGAGGAATAAGTTTTACTGCTGAGTCATCAATTTCAAATAGCGATAAATTAACTGATGGCACACCATATTGCCTAGAAAGTACAGCAGTAATTTCTTCATCACTTAAAAACCCTAATTTGACCAAAGTTGAGTCTAAACGGCCACCATTAGTACGTTGATAATCAAGAGCCTCTTTAAGTTGTTGTGGATTAATTAATTGTTCTCTAAGAAGTGTTTCCCCTAATTTGGCTGACATCGTTGTAAATTTACCCCCCGATCGCTCTATCTGGGTCGATTTTGATAAGTTCTTCTATTTTGTAGATGAAATAATTTAGAGATTGGTTGAAACGCAAACTTCAGCAGATTCTAACCTATTCTTTCATTTCAAGCAACTTCTATTAATTAGAACCTTATATAAGCATATACAGAAACCATTTTTACACTTTAAGAGTAGTTAAAAGGTTTGATAGATACTTAGGGTGTTAATCGGTAGCTATATTTAGAGGGTATTTAAGCAAAAGCACTTACTTTAGAGGTTAGCTATAAAATAAAGGGAAGAAACTATAACTTATTGAAGAGAAATTGTTTAGTACTTTAGATAAAAAAATTGTTTAGGCGAAGGAGTAATTTACTCCCTCGCCTAGAAGTTTAATTTATTTACCTTTTTTGTCTTTCTTATCTTTATCCTTATCTTTATCTTTATCTTTTTTGCTTTTAGTCTCTTTAGGGGTTTCGATCTTCATTGTGTCTTGTAAATAAGCAATATAGCCAGTTACTTCACTTTTTTCTGCTCCATCAGGAAGGGAATCAACAATTTTTTGATAAATTCCCATAGCTTCTTCTAAGCGAGCTTTATCTTGAGGAGTATTAATAGAAGCAGTAGTTGCTAAAATCACATTAGCTTTACCTTTTAATGCTTCTGTATTATTTGGATCTGTGGCTAATACCTTTTCATAGGTAGTACTACATTTTTCCATATCCCCTTGAGAGTAATATATATCAGCAATACGGTTGATCATTTTGCTCTTTTTAGCAGGATCTGTTTCTATTGTAGAACCAATAGTATAGGCATTAATTGCTTTTTCCCCAAAATCAATAGCACCAAATTGTTTTGCTAAGATATGACAAGAATCAGCATAGATTTTTATATAGGTGGCATTATCTGTAGCTAATTTAGTAGCTTTTTCTGCATATTGAGCAGATTCTGTAAATAAAGCTTTTGCTTCATCTTTTTTCTTGGCATTGAAACGAATGGCACCAAGGTTAAAGAGGGCTTGACCTAGTTGAGCATAAACTACAGACTGAGCATCATCTATTACCATAGCCTCTTTGAATTCTTTAATTGCGTTTTCGTAGTCACTCTTTTGCGCAAAAACTGCACCAGCTTCTACATGCTTTTTAACAGCTTCAAAATCAGTTTTGATTTTGGCATTATCTTTTTCGATTTTAGCTCTGTCCTCGTCTAGCTTTTTTGCCTCTTCAGCCGTTATCTTAGGGGTATTTGCAGCAGCAGGTGCGCCACCTTTTTTAATGTAATCTACAACTTCAGTTTGAGTAAGTCTTTTACCATCACCAGAAACTAGTTCAAAATTTTGTTCTAATGGCTGATCGCCGCCAATTTTAAACTTATTTGATGTAATAGGGCTAAGCTCTGGGCCAGAAACGGAGATTACATACTCACCAAATGCCGGAAGGGAGTGGAAATATTCACCTTTTTTGTCAGTTTTAGTATTGTATTTTCCTGTAATATCAATTCTATAGATATCAACAGTTATCCCTTCAGTTGGTTGAGGGGCATCACTAGCAGATCTCTTAACTTTTACTACTCCTTTTACTGCTCCTTGTTGAGCTAGCGCGAACGTGCTAACAATTAGTAGAAAGACTAGTACTGAAATACACTTTGTAAACCTGGAAATCATGGAATTAAAACCTCCAAGAGATATTGAAATTTAAGATTATTTTTGCTTGAGAAGATGAATTGTATTTGCCAGTCTAACTAGTTATCTACTTAGTGTCAATGTCTCATTATCTCATTATTTTGAATTTACTAATGTTGAGACAATCCCACTGCTTACGCGGTCTTAAGCCATTTCTGCCAATTAGACTGCTAGAAAAACTTATAGTATTAGTGCAATATCTTCTCTCCTAGTTGTTACTGGGCAAGGGGGGAGACTTTCTAAAAACATTCGCCCATAGCTTTTTGTTCTTAAACGCGGATCAAGAATAGATAATATTCCTCTATCTTCACGGCTTCGGATTAAACGCCCTAGACCCTGCTTAAGTGTAATTATTGCTTGTGGGACAGAATAGTCAAAAAAAGAATTTCCTCCGTGTTCATCAATATAAGACTGTCTAGCTGCAACAACAGGATCAGATGGTACAGCAAAAGGTAGTTTGTCAATGATCACACAGGAAAGAGCTTCTCCTTGTACGTCAACACCTTGCCAAAAACTAGAAACAGCAAAAAGTACTGAATTAGGAGTCTTACGAAATCGTTCTAGCAAAGCAGCTTTAGAACTTTGTCCTTGTATTAGTGTTGGAAAAGGAATTTGAGGTTGTACTCCTTGATAAACTTCACGCATTTGATTAGCACTAGTAAACAAAACAAAAGCCCTACCTTTAGTAAGCATAAGAATTTTTACTATCTCATCAACTGAAGCACTAGTAAAATTAATGTTTCTAGGGTCAGGCATACGTGGAGGCAAATAAAGCAGTGCTTGTGAGGTATAATCAAAGTGTGATTCTATTTTTAGTTCTTGAGCAGGGCCTGTTCCTAAACGATTGCGAATAAAATCAAAGCTCTCGCCTGAAGTTAGAGTGGCAGAAGTAAGAATTACTGAGTCTATTTCTGAAAAAAGCCGCTCAGATAGTATCGTAGAAACATCTATTGGAGTAGCTTGCAGGAAAATACCTCGTCCTCGCCTTTCGTACCAATAAACATAAGTAGGGTTATTTTTATTAACAATATATTCTAAGTCATAGCGTAGTTCTTCTGTACGGCGAACTAAGACATCTCGTTCTGGTGGAGGGTTTTTTAGATTAAGCAGTATAGCTATTAATCGTTCCAATATACTGTCCAAAGCAATGTAGCTCTCACCAGCTTCTGTAGGTTGTTTGGTTCCTTCGGCTTCACGAACAAAAAAGTTTAACTGAAAACTATGACGACCTTCTTCAGGTGTTTTGCGGTAGAAGCTAGTCCAAAAGTTTTCTGCTCGGTCAGATAGTCGCGCCATTACTTTTAATAAATTACTAGCATTGTCCTGATCTGTGACAGGGAGTTTTTGTAGGTCTTGAATTAGATCATTAACTGTATAGTTACTTACTTGTGTGCCAAAATATTCTGCTGCAATTTCTTCTATTTCGTGTGCTTCATCGAAAATAACAATGGAATAGTCAGGTAAAATATGCCCATGTTCTTTGTTGCGTAGTGCTAGATCGGCAAAAAATAGGTGATGATTAACTATAATAATGTCAGCTTCTTGGGCACGCTGACGAGCTTTTGTAACAAAACAAGACTCAAAGTCTGGGCATTTTTGGCCAATGCAAATATCGCTTCGAGCATCTATGTGATACCAAAAATTAATATCTTCTGGTAAATTTACTAGCTCTGCACGGTCGCCTGTCTCGCTTTCTACTGCCCAACTGCGTATTTCATCAAATAAATCTAATTCCTCTAATCCTTGTAGAATAGGGGTTTGTTCGGCTCGTTTTAGACGATATAAGCAAAGATAGTTAGAACGTCCTTTTAAGTATGCTACACGAAGTTTACGCCCTAGCATCTTTTCTAAAAACGGGAGATCTTTATTGTAGAGTTGTTCTTGTAGGTTTTTGGTTGCTGTTGAAACAATTACTCTTTTATTTAATGCTAGTGCAGGGACTAAGTAGGCTAAGGTTTTTCCTGTTCCTGTACCTGCTTCACTCAGGAGGCATTTACCTTGATTCATAGCTGAAAAAACAGCTTTAGCCATTGTTATTTGCCCAGAACGATATTCATATTTAGGGTGATATTTAGCAATTAAACCTTGTGGGCCAAAAATTTCTTCCATAACTTTATTTAAATCCTAATTATTTTGTATTAAGCTATTAACCTAGCCTGTATTTGTTGTATAAATTTTAGAGTTTAATAATAGCATAAGAAAGGAAATTAGAGGATAGTGTAACCGAAAAATAATAGAAAAAAATTATGGAATTGATTCATCAGAAAAACTATCAAAAATTACCCAACTTGGCATACCACGCTTTTGCAGTAATTCAATGATTAAAAACCCAGTTAATAGACGACAAGTTTCAAATGAATTTAATTTACTAATCAAGCAAACATCTCGAAGTGTAACTCCAGGCTCAACAATGTTAAAAACCTCTAGTTCATTACGCGTTAACTTTATTTGGCTTAAACGCTTTTCCCAGTCCTCGACACGCTCTAGTTCTTCATCTAAAGAATCTATTTCTTTTCTAATATGTTCCCAACTACGAGTTAGTTTTACTCCTTGTAAAACAATATCTAGTGTGGAAATACCTAGACTAGGTAAGTCTTTAGGCGGCAATTTACCATCAGCAAATTCAAAAAAACCTGTTTGCCAGCGAAATAGACTATAAATAATACCTAATACTTGATAGGACATTTGCTGGCTTAATTCTGTCTCTGTGAGTTTGTTATTCTCTAGGAGTATTTGACCAAAACGCCGTCCCTGTCTAACTAACACTTGTGTATCAAGATACTCTTCCACTGTGATTGAGCCAGATCTTAACAAGACCTCTCCTAAACTATCTTCACGTACATTTGAATAGGCAGAAATAATATAGCCACCATCAAATAAAATAGCTTTTCGCATTTCGTTAAGTGTTAGCATTAATGTCCCAACAGCCCGTGAAGAATGGAGTTGGTAGAGTATTTGTGGTAATTGACGATCTTTAAGGTTTCCCAATAGTAAAGAATTAGTCATAGTTTCTGGAGATTTTGGGTTTCTATTTAGACAATAGAAGATAATAGATAACACTTTTTTAAGGTTTAATTCAAGTGCGAGTAGTAAATTATTAAAAAGTTGAAAAATTTTTATTAGCTTGTCCTGTTACTTTATAACTAAAATAACAAACTAGGGATAAGGATAAGGATAAGGATAAGGATAAGGATAAGGATAAGGATAAGGATAAGGATAAGGATAAGGATAAGGATAAGGATAAGGATAAGGATAAGGATAAGGATAAGGATAAGGATA
>JAHFUF010000325.1 GCA_023265235.1 Blastocatellia bacterium | reverse complement strand
TGCGCTTGATGTAAACCCTAGCGCATGACATACTTCGTGCACTACTGTAGCATCAAAATCAATAGCAGTTCTGTCAATACCATCGTCTGGGGTAAAATCAAAAGCAAAAGCAGAATTAAAGCCTATAGAAGGAGGTGGCCCAAAGTTTGTTTCCTTAGTAGGATCTGCTGCAGGGTCAATTAGCGCTAAAGCTCTTAAAATCACTGAACTTACTATAACCGTTTTAGCATCCCCACTATTGGTTGGTAAAGTACCTGCGGGCAATGCGTTATAAACTGTAGTTTCTTGGGGGCTACCAGCCTTAGCAAGTAATGCTTGTCTTACACTCTCATAAAAGCCATCACCAGCACTAAGGTTTTGACTACGAGTAGAACCAATTACTCCAGTAGGGTAGGGGGTGCCAAATCTTTGTGGGCCAAAATCTACATCAATTATTATTGTAATAGGTGAATTAATTATTGCTTCTAAACGGGCAACTGCTGTAACAAAAGCAGCTTTAGCTACTGGGAAGCCGTCTAGTTGTGTTGTTCCGCGCAGCATTATTTTTAGTCCACCATCAGCATTTGGACGAATGCGGCTTTTTCCTATCTCTTCTTCAAAGTGATTGAGTTGAATCATGTTTTCTTGATCATCTATGCGGTTTGAAAAGTATAGGCTTTCTTCATTTGTTGCCTCACGACAACCAAGTGACCCATCTTCTGTTTGATATCGCACCCAACTATTTGCATCCTCTACAGGTTTTAGGGTTAGTACCTTTTTTTCTTGAGAGGGTTCTTGACCAACGAATAATCTATTTGCTGATGATATTGGTGTCTGGTAAAAAACTATAGTAGTTATAGTTATCATAATCATTAGCGCGGAAATAAACCAACGCCAATTTGAGTTTCTTTTCATAATTTGTCTCCTAAATCTTATTGATTGACTATTAATAATTAAGATTCTTAAATATTTACTTAAGTTTAGTAATTTTGTTGGTATAAGCAAAAACCAATACAAAATTTTAAGGAATAAGGTATTATAAAATCAATTTGCTTAACTGAAAACCATCTTTAAGCTTCTTTTTAAATTAAACCTTAATATATTATGTTATTTTTGTGGAGGATAAATGCTTAAAATTATATTATCTATTATTACTCTATTAGTAATAGCAATAGAAGCACAAGCCCAGGTAGATAAAAAACCTATATTTATTCCTTATGATTTAGCTAAAGGTATTTCTACAAATATTGACCATTCAAATATTAGTCCTTTAATTCCTTCAGATTGCCCTCAAGGGCGTGCTTTTATCGAACCAAGATGCTCTATAATTAAGTTACAACGACAAGTGACAATGCAACTTTTACCACCAGGATTTGTTCCAGATATAGAACCAGAACAAGATCCTTCCCGACGCAAACTTATTCGCTATGGATTTGCTTACTATAGAGATAATGAAATTCCTGGATTTCCTGAATTTAGAGACCTTATTGTTCCAGTCCGACTTGATGCTACAAGTGGGTTTTTAGATATAAAATACTATCGCAATATTTTAATTGTACCTCTTACATTTGATTTTCCTGAAAACCGTTCTTCATTAGCAATCCTGCCTCAAGAACAAGGAACAGCTTTACTACTCTTTTTACAAGGCACAAGTAACAAATTTTTACTTAGTTTATCTAATCTTTTTGATGAACCTAAAATGGTAAATTTCTTAGCTTTTGATGAAGTTGAAGCAATTCAAGCAGATACAGAATTTGAAAAGTTTGTTATTTTTACTCGCGGTGGCCCAAGTCGTAGTAGCTTGTTTATTTCCACCACCAACGCATCACTAGATCCTATTTCTCAAGGCCAAGAGCTAATCAAAGACTTACCAATTAATAACCAAGCTTATATATTTAAGATTTCTCCTAATAATGAACCTAAGTTTCGTGGGGCTGCGGCACCACCTAAAACTACTCCTTCAAGCTCTGAACAAAAATAAAGGTTCTTAAGTACTCATAGATACATAGGAGTCAATTAAAAAATACCTATATAATGCAAGGAGCTAAATTTATGAGTGAAGCAGATACCCCAAGAATGACAAGTGATGAAAAAATAGATTTTATCTATAAATTGTTTGGTAAATTATTAGACAAAGTTGATACATTAGTAACAGAAGTTCACGAACTTAGAATAGAAGTTCACGAACTTAGAACAGAAGTTCACGAACTTAGAGCTAGAATTGAGCAGCTAGAAGCTAAAGTTGAACAGCTAGAAGCTAGAGTTGAACGGCTAGAAAATAAAGTTGAGCAACTAGACGCTAGAGTAGCAATATTAGAAAACCAAGAAGATGCACGTTCCAAAGAAACTCGAGGCAAACTAGAACAAATATATTTGCAATTAGCAGATTTAAGCCAGAAGACGCATGATGATGTTTATCACTTGGATAAACAAGCCAATTATGAGCACGCTAAAAGAATAGAACTTCAAGAACGTTTAGAAAGACTAGAAAAACTAGTGAAAGACCTAATAGCTAGTAATTCATAAGCTAGTAAAACAAAAACCGATGAATAAATGTGGATAGTCTACTTCCTAATAAAACCTCATTTAGGAGCTAAAAGCTATGAGGACTGCAATAAACCCCTAGTTACAGCAGATGAATTATTACAAATGCCAAAAGACAGTTATAGGTATGAGCTAATTGAAGGAGAATTGCACGATAGACTTGACCCATTCCACCTTCACCAATTTTTTCTTCCAATTGATATTTATCATCTAAAAGTGAGTAGATTGTTAAGGTTTGTCCATAATAAGGACAAAAGGCAACTTGGTCTGTAAATTCTCGATTACAACTTGGACATTTTTTCATTTTTACAATAAAAATATATAAGCAAGATAAGTAGACTACTAAGAATAATCATCTTACATGTTTTTACCTTCGTATATCAAGCTTAAATTCTCTTGATTACGCTATTTTGTTATTTTCTTACGCTCCTATTTTTTGGCCAGTTATGTTATAAAGCCTTATGCTTATCCGAAAACTACAACTTAAAGATATTAAAAATTATACAGAAAAAGATTTTGACTTTAATGCTGGTGTAACAGCGATTTGTGGGGCAAATGGTGCAGGTAAAACTACGATTATCGAATCAATTGCTTGGGCACTTTTTGACCACTTAGATTATAAACGTGAAGATTTTGTGCGTAAGGGAGCACGTAAGGGTAGTGTAAATGTTTTTTTTATTTCTAAGCTAGATGGCCGTGAATATGCAGTCTTTCGTGATAGTACAGGAGCGTATTATGTTTATGATCCTGAGTTAAATATCCGATTAGCTCAACAAAAACAAGAGGTTATAAAGTGGCTCTGCCAGCAACATGGCGTAGAACCTAACACCGATCTTTCTATTCTCTTTCGTACTACAATAGGAGTTCCTCAGGGAACTTTTACTTACGACTTCCTCCAGTCACCTTCAAAACGTAAGCCTGTTTTTGATAAAATTCTCAAGGTAGAAGAATATTTTCAAGCAGCAGATGAGTTAAAAGACCTGTTACGTTTGATCGAGCGTAAAATTGCTACAATTCGTGAGCAAATCGCTAGTGACGAAGGTGAATTAAAACGCTATGAAGAAGTAAACTCTGCTTATGCTGCTAATACAGAAAAACTTCTATCCATTAGGATTCAATACAATGATATTAAAATGGAAAAAGATATAGCAGATATTCGCTTGTCTCAGCTTGAAAAGCTTAAAGAAAAAATTGATGGTTTTAATAGTAAAATACAAAACTTAAAAATCACAGTTGCAGAAAAAGTTGAAAGAGAAAGAAACCTAATAGAAGAAATTGCTCGCGCCCAACAAGCAGCTAATGTAGTAACTAGTGCTAGAAAAGGCTATGAGACCTATTTATCAGCTACAGAAAACCTTAATGAACTAGAAAAACAACGCTCACAGCGCGACAAAGCTCAAGCTGCTTATACTAGTACTCAACAACAACTTGCTAGGCTAGAGAGCAATATTCAACATTTACAAGAAGCTTTAAGCCAAATTGATCAAGCTCGTAGAGAGCTTGTCCTCTTAAGTCCTAAAATAGTCGAGCAGGATTTATTAGAAAAAACCTTGCGTGAACTTGAGCGTAAACAAGGAGAAAAAGAACAGGTCGAACGCAATATATCTAAACTAAACCAAGACTTAATAGACTTGAGACAAAAATATAGTGATATTTCTCGTAGTATAGAAGACTCTGAAAAACATAAAGATGAGGCTAAAGAAGTAGCCCGACTAGAAGTCGAAAAACAAACAATAGACAAACGTTTAAGTAGCTATAACCTAACACTTAGTGAAATCAAACATAAAACTGAACAAATAAATTCGCTCGAAATAGCTTTTCAAAAGCTGCAAAAAGAGCGCAAAATTTCAGAATCTCGTATTGCTGAAATCCAGACTGATGTATCGTTACAACTCCCATCAATTCAAGAGTTGGAGCAAAATTATCACATTCATTCAGCACAAGCGGCTGACTTGCGAGCTTGTATAGGGCGTGATGAAACTATGCAGCGTGAAATTAAAAATGGTCTTTGCCCTTTGCTTTCTGAGCGTTGTTTAAATATGAAAGAAGGCCAAACGCTAGAACATTATTTTCAATTCCAATTAAGCGACCAACAAACCCGTTTACTAGAAACAGAAAGTAACTTAAAAACCATTTCTACCCAATTAACTCAAGTTCGTTTAGTACAAAATAAACAAGCAAACTTAAGTATTTTATTAACTCAACTAGAAAAAGCTCAAAAGGATGAATCTTCCTGTGAAAAACAACTTTCCCAACTTCGTGAAGATTTAGACAAGCTTGGAGATAATGAGCAAATCCTAGATTCTAAACGTGCTGATACTGCCCGTTTACAGCTTTTAGAGGTTGAATTAACTACTGCTCGCGCTAGTGCGTTAAAGTATGCTCAACTTGAGCCACGCCGCTTGCGACTAACCGAACTAAAAGACGAAGGAACACAAACACGTAAGCTTTATGATTCAGACAATACCCGACTAAAACTCTTGTTACAAGACTTAGCCGAACAGTCAAACATTGAAAACCAATTACTTGCACTAGGTAATCCTCGTGCTACTTTTGAAAGCCTTAATAGACAAATTTCCCGTGAATCTCAATTGCTCTATGACTTAAAACAACAGCAAGAACGCCACCAAAAACTAAGTGATGAAACAGCTAACTTAAAACTACAAATAGAAGGTTGGTCTACTTTAGACAATGAGCTAAGAGAAGTTAATACTTTAATAGCTCAAACACGCAATGACTATAATACTTTTATTGTTAACGAGAGTTTGGCCTTGCGTTTACCTAGTTTAGAGTCTCAACTTGAAAAAATACGTGTAGAAACCAAAGACTCAAAAGAAAAACAAGAAGAGCTAGAAAATGAATATGTTGAGGTTAGTAAAAAATATTCTCACGAAGAGCATAGCCAAAAACGCCATCAACTCCCAGACTTAATTCGCCAAACTGCCCAGTTAGAATCTGAGCTTAAGTATACCGAAACCCAAGAACAACACCTTAGTATTCAATTAGAGCGTTTAAGTGAAGTAAAGTCCCGTCAAGCTGGTAAAATGGCTGATCGTGACAAGCTTAATGAGCTACACGACTTAGCAGACTTTATTCGCGATTGTTTACGTAAAGCTGGCCCACATATTACAGAAGCTTACTTGCACACCGTTTCCTTAGAAGCTAACCAGCTTTATAGAGAAATTTCTGGTAACTCGCTAGTTAGCTTGCGCTGGGAATTAGATTATGAAATTGTACTTGAAGAAGAAGGCCGCGATCGTCCTTTTCATAACCTTTCTGGTGGTGAACAAATGGCTGCCGCGCTTTCAGTACGCCTAGCACTTTTGAAAGAATTTTCTGAGCTACGATTTGCTTTTTTTGACGAACCAACCACAAATATGGATGAAGAACGTCGTCGTAATTTAGCACAACAAATAGGGCGGATTAAAGACTTTGAGCAGCTTTTTATTGTTACTCATGATGATTCTTTTGAAGGCTTTACAGACAATATTATTCAATTACCAAAATCTCATTAATAGGTTTTCAATTTTAAGAATATGTTGTTAAAAAATAAAATTATTGAAGCATTAAACGCCAAAGCAGAAGAATTCACTCAATTTGAGCGTGAATTAAATAGCGATAGTTTATTTTATGACCAAAAATTGTCTGAGTTTGCAGCTAATGGTTATGAGTCTCTACTAGAATCTTTGGCCAAATTTCCTGCTGCGGGAGCAATTCCTAGCAAAGAGTTTTTGGAGTCTA
>JAHFUF010000324.1 GCA_023265235.1 Blastocatellia bacterium | reverse complement strand
CAACTTACTATTAGCGAGCAGCAACAGGCATATCTAACTTGGTCTGGAGATGGTAACTGGATAGCTTATGTTTCTGATTATGATGGTAATGAACAATGGGATATTTTTTTAGTTTCACCATTAAATGGTGAAGTAATAAACCTTACAAATAGCCCTGATATTTCTGAAGAATTTCCTTCTTGGTCACCTGATGCTAGTAAGTTAACTTATCAAGTAAGAGAAAAAGACGCTTCTTCTTATGAGATATATGTAATGGATATTGTTGGACATAAAGTACAAAAATTAACATCAAATACACCTGATGAACTTACTAATGGTAACCCTATTTGGTCAGCAGATGGCAAACACATTGCCTACACACAATTTAATGCTGATGGGAGTAGTTCAAATATTTTTACTGTTGAACTAGCTACAGGAAAAACTACTAAGCTTACTCCAGATATGACAGACAAGCTTTATACTGCTAAAGCTTGGTCACCAGATGGAGGTAAACTCTTGATTACTTCTAATGCAGCAAATCAATATGATAATGTTGCTTTACTTGATATTGCCTCTAAAAAAATCGAATGGCTAACTCAAGATAAATCACAAACTGAAGCTGGTGGATTTTCTCCTGATGGTAAAACTGTGACTTGGGTAGCAAATGTCAATGGCAATAAGGAAATCTTTTTATACGATATTGATAAGAAAAAATCAGAGATTTTGCCTATAAGTAAAGGAGTAAACACTTTAGGAGCGGCTGACACTACATTTACTAAAGATGGTTCAAAGTTGCTTTTTTTTCATAATGGCCCTGATTCACCTAAAAATGTTTGGGTATATTTAACAAAGGAACAGCGTTTTTATCGTGTAACACAGTCATTAGTAGGAGCAGTAAAAGGAGAAGATTTAGTACAACCTTTTGTAATTCAATATCCTAGCACTGATGGAAAATGGCAGATCTCAGCATTTGTCTATATTCCATATAACCTTAAGCGCGACAAACAAAATCCTGCTGTTGTTTGGGTACATGGCGGGCCATCAACACAGTCTGTAAATTGGTTTAACCCTATTATTCAGTATATAGTTAATCAAGGATATGTGGTAATCATTCCTAATTATCGTGGTTCAACAGGTTATGGTAGTGAGTTTACGAGTGCAAATAAACTTGATGCTGGAGGTAATGATCTAAAAGATGTAATAGCTGCGGGTGAATGGCTGAAAAAAACCGGCTATGTTGATCCAAAAAAATTAGCAGTTATGGGTGGTAGCTATGGCGGCTATTTAACCACTATGGCGTTAACTAAGTCACCAGAAAATTGGGCAGCAGGAGTAGCAATAATTCCTTTTGTTAATTGGTTTACAGAAATTGAAAACGCAGATCCTTCAACACGAGAGTATCTATTAACCATTATGGGTGATCCTGTGGCTAATAAAGCTTTATGGAAAGATCGTTCGCCTATTTATTTTACAGAAAATATAAAAGCTCCAATGCTGATTTTGGCTGGTGGTAAAGATCCTAGGTGCCCAAAATCAGAAGCTGAGCAAATGACTAATGAAATAAAAAAACGAGGTGGTGTTGCAGAACTAAAAGTATATGAAAATGAAGGACATGGGTTTTCTCGTATAGAAAATGAAATTGATGCAATGAAAAATATTGCTAATTTCTTAAAAAAGCATGTCCCTACAGCCCAAAAAGCCCAACAATAAAAACTATTTGTCCCGCTACAGTAAAGTTTTTATAGATTTGGATTAAAAAATGTCAACTATATCACCAGATTGGTATCGCGCTCTTACATTAAAGGAGCGCGTTAGCTTGCTTCACAAATCCCTTTCTTGGCAAGCTGAGTTAGAAAATATTTATAACCTTGAACTTGCACAGGAACGGTTAAAGAAATGGCGAGCAAATTCACCACTTAAAAAGGATAGTATTTTTGCCCAATGGCTAACAATGGAAGCCATAACAGAAAAAGAACTGCTTTATGTATTAGGTCAACCAGTTGAGATTCTAAAACAACGCTACGAAGATACCCCTGATACCTCTGGGCAAGACACCCCTGATTGGCTAAAGATGATTTTTAGTGCTTTTGCTAATCAAAGTGAAGGAAAAATACTAACTCCTGTAACATTACCAAAGCTAATTCAAGATGAAAGCGTAATAGGTTTTCTAGATATGATTAAGCCGCTTATTAGCGAAGGTTGCGAGCCGCTAAATAAGGTAATTAATAACCTTGCTAATGACTATCCCCACCTACCTTTTGATCCAAACACAATAAGAGATGTGCTTCTAACCAACCTTTTACCAGAGCTATTAATGGAATTAATGCAAATAATGATAAAAAAGTGTGGTGAAGCTCGTGAGAAAGGAATTCTTAAAGGTGATACGCCCCAACAAAGGTATGAGTACTTTTTGGTTTATATGCGCCAAAGAGATGTAGCACTTGGTTTCTTACAAGAATATCCTGTACTAGCTAGACGATTAGTAACAATGATAAATACTTGGACTGTGTTTAGTATAGAAACCCTTGAAAGGCTTTGTAAAGATTGGGAAAAAATACAAAATACATTCACACCAGGAAAAGATCCTGGAATCATTGTTTTTGATAAAGGAAACAGCGTAGGAGATACTCATAAAAACGGACAAGTAATAACCCTAAGGTTTAGCTCTGGGTTTAAGCTACTTTATAAACCACGTTCTTTGTCTATGGATCTGCATTTTCAACAATTACTCAACTGGCTTAATGATAATGGGACAACAGTAGCATTTCGCACACTAAAAGTCCTAGATTGTGGTAGTTATGGATGGATGGAGTTTGTTACTAGCCAAAGTTGTAACCTAGAGGCTGAAATCGAGCGGTTTTATTACCGTCAAGGTGGGTATCTAGCATTACTCTATACATTATATGGAGTAGATTTTCATAGTGAAAACCTAATTGCCTCAGGCGAACACCCTATATTGGTTGATTTAGAAACACTTTTTTGTCAACCAACTGAAGACCATTCTGATAATGAAGTGGTTAAAAAGCTACAAGATTCTGTACTGAGAATAGGGCTATTACCAATGCGGATTTTTGGTAATGCTGATAATGAAGGTATAGATTTTAGTGGACTGGCAGGATTATCAGGACAACTAACCCCTTATCCATTACCTTATTTAGAAGCAGCTGGAACAGATGAAATACACATTATACGCAAACAGCTTACATACCAAGAAGAAAGCACTCATCGACCTAAGCTTAATGGTAGTGATGTGGCCGTACTAGATTATATTGAAACAATAACCTTGGGTTTTACTGAGGTTTATCAGTTATTGCAAAAAAATGCTACAAAACTAACATCAGCAGATGGATTAATAGCTCGTTTTGCTAATGATGAAGTAAGAATAATACTTCGCCCTACCAGAGAATATGGAATACTACTGAGTGAAAGCTCTAATCCTAATATGTTGAGAAATGCCATTGCTTGTGAATGGCTTTATGATCATTTATGGAAAACAACAGAAGCACAACCATTTTTATTAAAAGTAATTGCTAGTGAGCGAGAGTCTTTGTTAAGTGGCTTTATCCCTCGTTTTATTGCCCGCCCCGGTTCAAATGATTTATGGAGTGATGATAATAAATGTGTTAGTAATTTCTTTTCTAGAACCGCTATGGACTATGTTAAAACTCGACTACAGAAGCTTAGTGAAGAAGATCTTGCCAAACAAATATGGTTTATCCGTGCTTCTTTTGTCAGCTTATTTGAGGACACACAAAACATTAAGCCTAAAACTTATCAGTATACCCCTAATAATAAGGCTCTTGATCAAAAACAGCTTATTAAAACTGCTTCTGCAATTGGAGACTACCTAGCAAAACTATCTATAAAAAATCAAGGTAAAGCAGCTTGGATAGGATTACAAGTTAACAACTTAGAACATTATTATATTTCTCCATCAAAACTAGATTTATATGATGGATTATCAGGAATTGGGCTATTTTTAGCTTACCTTGGATATATTACTAAACAGTCTTGTTACAGTGAGTTAGCACAAGAAGCATTAGAAAACATAAGATATCAAACAAAACAACAAAAGAAAGGTGTCTTAAAAACAATAGGAGGATTTGGTGGCTGTGGAGGTCTTATCCATACGCTGACACACTTAGCTAGGCTATGGAATGAGCCTGCATTATTAAACGAATCACTAGAAATTGCTAATTTAATTCCTTCTTTGATAGAGAAAGACAAAAGCTTTGACCTTATTTATGGTGCAGCAGGGGCTATTATCAGTTTAATAAACCTCCATAGGTTTACTAGCCCTGAACAATCCCAACAAATAATCAATATTGCAACACAATGTGGAAACCATCTTATCGCTAATATTCAAACAACCCCACAAGGAAAAGGTTGGATTACAGGTCTAGGAAAAAAACCACCTCTAGGAATGTCTCATGGAGTTGCTGGTATTGCTTGGTCACTACTAGAACTCTCTAATCTTACAAAAGATGCCAGTTTTACCAATGTAGCACTAGAAGCACTCGATTATGAACGCAGTTTCTTTTCTCCCCAAATGGGCAATTGGCCAGATATTAACAGAGAAGATACTGATGAGAGGTTTAGAATAACTTGGTGTCATGGTGCTACAGGAATAGGAATAGCCCGGTTATGTTCTCTAGATTATCTTAGGAATGATGTCCTAGTTGAGCAAGAAATTGATACTGCAATAAAAACAGTTGCTAACAATGGGTTTAGCAATAATCATTCGCTTTGTCATGGCGATCTTGGTAATCTTGATTTTCTGCTACAAGCTAGTGAAAAACTACCTGCTCATAACTTAGAACCACAAAATATAGCTTCGGTTATTCTTGAGAGCATAGATAAACATGGGTGGTTGTGTGGTACTCCTTTTAGTGTTGAATCCCCAGGATTAATGGTTGGAATTGCAGGTATTGGTTATGAGTTGTTACGATTAGCAGAGCCTAATGTTGTTCCTTCTGTTCTTTGTTTAGCACCTCCAAAACTATAATTGTCAACAATGGATAAATAATGTCAGAGAACGGGTTAGCTAATACAACTAATGTTTCACAACCTACAAATGTAGTCACTAAGTCGGCTGCTACTGAGAAAACATTTGTAATGAAATGGGCTAAGCCATCTAAACACTTCTATTGGGGGATGTTAGTGTTTATTTTGCTACTTGCTGCTTTTTCTAATTGGGAGGTAACAGTAACAAGTGATTGTATACTATTACCTGAGAAAGATAGGTTTCTTGTTGCTTCTGCACAAGAAAGCGGAATCCTTAGAGAAATCAGAGTTAAAGATGGTGACTGGGTTGCGGCTGACACAATTTTAGGTGTTTGTCAGGATCTAGACATGGAAAAACAGCTAGTAAAACTTAGTGCAGAGGTAAAACAAGCACAAAGTCGTTTAGTTGGATTACAAAGCCAATATGCAGAACAAAAAGCTAATGTTGAACAAGCTAAAAGTTACAACCAACAGCGCCAGCATGAAGCTCAAGAACTAGTTGTTGAAGAAGATGCAATAAAAAAATACAAAAGCAACAGTGAAGTAGTTACAGAATATCCTCCAGAACTACTTGAGTTAAGTGCTCAGATTCAAACCAAACAAAGTGAAGAAAAAATTCAGTTATTAGAAAAAAATCGCTATGAGTACTTATTCCAACAAGGTTTGATTTCACAAGCGCAAGTTGATGAATCAACAAGTCGTTACCAAATTACAATCTTAAATCGACGTGCTGCTGAAGATCGTTTGCGTGCTGCTGAGATGATTCACAAGCGTAAAGTAAAAACAGCCATAACAGAAAAAGAAGTTACTCAAGAAGTGTTACAAGCTACATTGTATAAATTAAAAGCTTTTGAGGCAGAAACGGCATCAATTAACAACGAAATTGCCTCTAGTAACGATGAACTAGCTTTATTACAAAAAAAGAAAAACTCATTAACTATCAAAGCCTTGCAAGGAGGCTTAGTACTAGGCCAAGACCTTGAAAAAAAACTAGGCCAATATTTAGAGCGTGGCAGTGAATTTTGCCGTATTGCCGATATATCAGAACTTCGAGCAGTAGTAGCAGTTTCTGAACGAGATATTACGCAAGTACGCTTAGGTAGCACAGTACGTATTCGTATTCGCTCATCAGTGGATCAAGTTTTTACTGGTACTGTTAGCTATATTAGTACTGAAGCCATAATAACGCCAGAAAATAGCCTGCGTACATATAACTGTGAAGTTAAAATTAATAATGCTAAACAGCTTTTACGTCCAGGTATGAGTGGAGTAACACGTATT
>JAHFUF010000323.1 GCA_023265235.1 Blastocatellia bacterium | reverse complement strand
TCTGTTAAAACTCTTTTTTTCCAAGCTGTTCAACATCTCTCCTTCAATTTTCAAAAATTAAATTCCTATATTGATCACCTACAACTCATTTAGGATCGCTATAGTAGATACATTACATGCGTCATTACCCAAAAAGTCTTTTCGGGTAATACTCTCTATTAATAAATATGGTTGTGTAGTTCGTTTTTACCAACCTAGAGATGGTGAAATATGGTTAAGGGATGATCTTGAAGAATATACTAAAGAAGCCCTGATGGTCATAGACATTCCTCAATATGAGTAGGTGTAATTTTGAGGTTGTAAACTAAGCTCGATTTATACCGTCTGGAGAAAAGCCAACTTGAGTGTTTTGCCTATCCCCCGCAAAAGACTAGTTTGGGAGATAGGCCGCAAAATCACAAGAAAACTGACTGGTATTTGACACTGTTTGGCTATTCTCAAAACTCAACTCTTTTTACGAGAAGATACAACAATGGTTTTCGAGAAACTAGGACGTAAGCTACGATTGAAGCTAGCTGGCTTCTCACAAGTGTTCTTGAAATTGCCCCTTTCTGGGAAGCCTCTATACCCAATCATCGAGCATAACCCGATGAAATTATCTCTATCATCCTAAAACTAGTCTTTTGCGAGAGATATGCAAAAACATCCATATTAAGCAAATTTTCCGTCTAAACTTAATTACCCTCTTTTCCCTTTACTAACGTTTGGCTCTGGCCTAGTAAATTCATCCTTATCAGGGCTTACCCTAGCTGTGCTTGGTTGATTCACCACTAGCTGAGATAGTCTGTTGGTGATCTCTAACATAGCGGCAGTCTGGCTCGCCATCTGTTTTTGCAACGCAGTTTGACTACTCCTAGCCTTCTTCTCTTTCTCTAGTTTCGATACTTTCCCAGCAACAGCCTTTAGCTGCCCTTGCTGTTGCTCTAGAAGCTCCTGAAGCAAAACGTTTTGTTGTTGGAGATTGTTAAGTTGCTCATGCTGCTTAGTGATAATTTCATGCAAGCTGGCCATCTGTTCCCCTTGCTTACTGATAAACTCGCTCAGTTCTACCTGTTGTTGATTGGCGGCGGCTGTTGCGGCAGCTTCTCCCCCTGTTGGTAAAGGTGATAATGGTAACGCGCCGGACTCTCCCAACACTCCCTCTAACAATTTTGCCGCAAAGACTTGTTCACTAACAGGCTTTTGCGCTTGCCTTTCAGCCTCGACCTGCACGCCTACAAGTTTATTAGCCATCTCGGTATCTCCCCTAAGCCGCTTATCAACATCACCTCGATAGAATAGTTTAGTTCTCCCTAAGTGTCCGGGCGCATTCGCTAACAGATACCTCACCCCTTCTTTACGCCATTCCTTGATCACACGATAGTACTTGCTATGTGAGAGCTTGTAGAGAGTAATGATGGTATCCCTATGCAACCAAGCGTTGGGATCTTGCCAATCACTCGCAGAAATATCTGGCCACTTCTCTTCATCAATAGGCCTTAGCGGCACGAACAAACCTGCGGCTACGAGCAAAGGCACGGGCACATCGGGCTTAACCTCAACCAGTTTTATAGTTGTAGCTACTGGTTGAGCTTCTATCACGGCGCTGGCATCTGGTTCTACCACACTAACTAGCGCTTGCTCTGGCGCTACCGTAACCTCTAGTTGGTGATCCTCTGCGCTTGTCTCTCCTAACACATCTGAAACTTTTTCTCTCTGCGCCTCTATCTCTAACCCCACCCCTACATTTAGCGCATCACTATAAAACTCTCCTTCCAGATCTGCCCAGATCTTAAGCGCTTGATATCTATTTTCCTCCCGCTTGAATGCAAATTCAGTCTTGTCAGAACGCTTCTGCCAATGCTTTTGTTCGGCCCGTTTTACCCGTTCTTGCGTAATCAGCAACGCCGCTTCCACAGGAGATTCCCCCGCTTGAGGAAGTTGACGTTTGGTTAAAGTAATTACCTTGACTTCACTAAGCGGCTTGGCTTTATCTACCATCGTACCATTGTTTAGGCAGAGATAGGGAAAGACTTCTTTCTTAAGAGTAGCCCACAAAGGATGTTCATAATCGTTACTGAAAGCTTCAAACTCACTATTAGGCGCAGGAATAGTAATAGTAATATTAGTGATTCCCGCTCTAGAGTTAAGTTTAGCTGCCGGATTTAACAAGATTGCCCCTCTTATCCCTATGTCACCCACATGTACAATGTTAGTAAGAGAATGTTCTAAAGCTAAATCATCCAAAGCCACTCCATAGAGTTGCAAATCTGTTAAGTCTGACAATAGCTCGACGATCTTTTGGGCGCGAGCAATACTGACCTCACTACTATTAGTCTTAAGCGTGAAATTCAAATAGGTATAAACTCGATATTCTTGAGCCCGCCAAAACATTGCTAATCTATGAAATCCCATAACCTTTTAGCCCTTTTTTTCTACAGCTTTATTAGTCGGTTCAGATAATTTTCTTTGTTTCCAACCCCTGAGGCTTGGCGACGTAATACGACATCTTCGGGAGCATAAACCCGGTAGCAACGCCCTTAATATATTCAGAGAAACTCCTTTTCTGATCTCTTTTTTGTTGCAAACAAAAGTATCTACCAGATTTTGAAGGAGTTCCTCTTTTTTCTTATCTCGAACTCACGTTATTTATTATCATTGGCATCTTTTGCTTGAGCATTACCCTTAGCATCTGCCTCTTCACTAACATCGGGTTTAGGCTCTTCCCAATTCTTTTTAGCCTTAACCAATCTTACCTTAGCTTTGTTAGAGATTTCGATGTTGCTAGCCTTAGTTGCTTTAGCTTTGGTTCCCCTTTTGCTTGGAGTTGTAGTTCTTTCTTTAGGTTTTAGAGCTTTTTCTTTGATTTTCACAACTTTTTCTTTAGTTTTTGTAGCTTCAGGGCTTTGCGTTGAGCTAGTGTCTTTGCTGCCTTTGCCCTTCCATTGCACAGGGGTTTTAATGATCTTGGCGCTCTCTGCTACTCTACTATTAGAGGTTTCTTCCTCTGGCACAATAGGGGCTTGAGAAGTCTGCGTGTCAACGTGCGGTTTATACTTAGCTTCTTGTCTCACCATAGCTTCTATAGCCTCTTCGGTCACAGCTATAATAGCCTCGGCGATGACGATACCTTCTACTAATACCTCCATAGGTGTGGGCATAGGTGGCGGGCTAGATTTTTTAGGACGACCTCGTTTGGGCTTAGTAACTTCGGAGGTGAATATGACTATTTCTACAGGAGCGGCTACAGCTTCTACAACCTCTCCTATCTCTGTGACCACAGCTTCTACGGTTTCTTCTATATCAGTGGCTACAACTTCTATAGCTTCTTCTGTCTCAGTGGCTATAGCTTCTATGGTTTCCTCTGTAAGCGGGGGTATAGTCGGCATAGATTTTTTGGGACGACCTCGCTTGGGCTTAGTAGCCTCAGAGGTGGAAGCTGGCTCTGTCTCAATTGCAACTACGGTAGGTTCTATGCTAACAAGTTTTTTTACTTTTTTGCGCCCTTGCTTAGATTTGGGCTTATTAGCTGTGTCCGTTTTTACCTCCTCTCTGTTAGCCTTCTTAGCCTCTACCTGCGCCAGAGAGTAGCCTAAAATATCTATCTGCCTCAATAGATCATTAGCACCCATTATTAGCTGATAGGCTTCACTCGCTCGGCTAGTCCGATAGACAGCCTTTAAGGAATGGCGGAACTCCTCTAACGCTTTCTCAACATTAGCTAATAAAGCTTTATTAGGAATTAAGTCTCTATATTGTGTTAATACTGCTTCATATCTAGTAATCTCATTGCCAATATCAAAGATATCATAATCTGTTTTAATCCTAGCCATCATGCTAGTGGCGACTCCTACTATTGAGCCGACTACCTCTTTGACTGACTTACCTTTAATTTTGTCAAGCTCTAGGTTAAGTAGCTTATAATTATGTTCCGTAATTGCGTCAATATCCTTAGCAATACTGGTAACTAGGTTAATAAAGTTGGTTGTCTGTTTAGTAACAGCCAACAGATCCGTTAGTGAATTAGAAGTTGCCTTTGATTTACCCATGCCTTGCTTGTTGCTCCTTAAATCTTATTGTTTGTAAAAATTAATACTAGTACTAGCCACTATTTTAGTTAGTTTAAGTAGGCATAGATAATATCTTAATCTTTTCCTGAAAATCTAGCGATATAATTGCTATTGCTGGTGGTAATAGGGTGCAAGCAGGTTTAATGTCCAGAGAATATGCTGACATTATCTATTCAAGCCCTCAAACCCTGACTATAATCAGAGTTATCAATACTGATTATGATAACTTTACCGCATTTTACTGCCACTAAACATACAATTTATGATGTCATCATCATTGGGGCAGGTGCGGCAGGGTTAATGTGCGCAATTGAAGCCGGAAAGCGCGGGCGTAGTGTGCTGCTCTTGGATCATGCCGCCAAACCTGCAGAAAAGATCAGAATTTCTGGGGGCGGGCGCTGCAACTTCACCAATCTTTATACTAGTCCGGATAATTTTCTCTCACAAAACCCTCGCTTCTGTGTTTCTGCTCTTAAGCGCTACACTCCCCATGATTTCATCGCCTTGGTGGAAAAATATTATATTCCCTATCACGAAAAAACCTTGGGGCAGCTTTTTTGTAATGGTTCTTCCAGCCAGATAATTGAAATGTTGCTCAAAGAATGTGCGGCTGCCCAGGTCAAAATTGCCCTAAATACCAAAGTTGTTAATATATCAAAAACAGATCGCGGCTTTATGCTTAACACAGATACTCGCACCATATTTTGCACATCATTGGTAATTGCGACTGGGGGGAAATCGATCCCTAAAATGGGCGCTACGGGTTTTGGCTATGAAATTGCTAAACAATTTGACTTAAAGATAATTACGCCGCACCCTGCATTAGTACCGCTTATTTTTGAAGGCGGGATGTTGACGTATGTCAAAAGCCTTGCAGGTGTTTCGCTTAAGGTAACTGTAACCGGCAATAAAAAGCAATTCACCGAAGGCTTGCTATTTACCCACCGGGGACTCAGTGGCCCTGCCATCTTGCAAATTTCATCCTACTTAGGTGAGGGTGATGGTATTACCATTAACTTAGCGCCTCATGTAGATGTATTTGCCTTTCTCAAACAGGAAAAGCTGTTGTACCCAAAGCACGAAATCACCACTGCTCTATCACAAGTCGTGCCAAAACGGTTGGCCGAGCATATTTGCCTTTCACATCAGGAGACCAGGAAACTGGCGGAGATGCCCCACCCTTCCTTAAAAATATTAGCTGAGGCAATCAATAATTGGCGCATTATTTCCTGCGGCACAGAAGGATTCCGCACGGCTGAAGTAACCTTAGGTGGCGTTGATACTGATGAACTATCCTCAAAAACCTTCGAGTGTAAGTCGGTACCTGGGCTTTATTTCATTGGCGAAGTGGTTGATGTCACAGGTCAGTTAGGGGGGTTTAATTTTCAATGGGCCTGGGCTTCTGGCCATGCGGCAGCGCAATATTTACAGTAAAAACGGTAGTATTGGAGTTATGTTGGTAAAATACATTTAGAAAGAATTTTACTGCAAGGGGAAAGTTATTTTTAGGCAAATATGAAGGGGAATTTAGAGAGTTAATTTAAATGAGGGATAAAAACAACGCGGTAAAGGAAGTGGCAGTTCTACAAAAAGAAAGGGGAAAATCCGGCGACGACCTAGTTTCCCACCAACTTGCGCTGGCAGTATAATCGGCTCGAGAGGGCTTAACTTCCGTGTTCGAGATGGGAACGGGTGGGACCCCTCCGATAGGATCACCGGAATCTTGATTAGATAACCAATAACTGCCGATCAGCTATTAATTACGAGTAGCACAACTTTAAGGCATACTCTACTAAGAAAAATAAATAGACAAAAGAAGCTCTAAGCAAAAGAGAGCAAAAGTAGTGGTCAAGCCGATGGGTCATTAGTACTGGTCAGCTGAACATGTTGCCATGCTTACACTTCCAGCCTATCAACGTGGTAGTCTACCACGAGCCTCATAGGGAAGTCTTATCTTTGGACGAGCTTCACACTTAGATGCATTCAGCGTTTATCTCTACCCAGCCTAGCTACCCTGCGACTACCGTTGGCACGATAACAGGTACACCAGAGGCTAGTCCAACCCGGTCCTCTCGTACTAAGGTCAGCATCCATCAAACTTCCTACGCCCACGCCAGATAGGGACCGAACTGTCTCGCGACGTTCTAAACCCAGCTCACGTACCGCTTTAATTGGCGAACAGCCAAACCCTTGGGACCTTCTTCAGCCCCAGGATGCGATGAGCCGACATCGA
>JAHFUF010000322.1 GCA_023265235.1 Blastocatellia bacterium | reverse complement strand
AGCTATTAGTTAAAAGTTAGTTTTTTAATAAGGTAAATAAAGTCGAAAGGTAGATCCTTTTCCTACAAGAGAATCAACTTCAACACGACCTTTATGAGCGCGTAAGATTCGTCTTACCGCGGCTAGACCTAATCCAGTACCATAGGGCTTAGTACTGAAAAACGGGTTAAAAATTTTTGTTAAATGCTCTGATGAAATACCTTTTCCATTATCTTTCACTTCCACAACTGCTTCTTGATGAAAACCATCTTTTGTATTATGTGACAACTTCACAGTAATTTGTCCTTTTTGATCAATTGCTTCAATAGCGTTAAGTATTAAATTAAGTATTGCATCCTCTATTTGTGGGGCATCAATAGGTATCACCATAGGATCAAGAGAAGGTAAATAAGTAATTTGTATAGTACTCATTTTGGCAGCAACTTGATCTTGAGCAAGTATTACAGCAGCTTTAGCTACTTTGGCTAAAGAGGTTGGAGCTAATTTCATAGCTCGTAAACGAGAACGTTCAAGCAGACTTCTTATTGCCGCGTCAATTCGCCAAACCTCTTGACGAGCATTTTCTAAGACTGGTCTATCTGAGTCATTTTTTCCACGTCTTTCAATAAGAATATCCATCGCGCCTTGAATACCAGCTAAAGGATTACGTATTTCATGAGCTAAACCAGCAACAAGCTCTCCAATTAAAGCAAGTTGCTCAGCCCTAGCCATTTCTCGCTCACGTTGAATTACATCTGTAATATCACGAATTACAATAAGATAGCTAGAGGCTTTATCAAAATAATCATAGATTGGAGAAACTCTTATTCTTAAGCGTTGACCTGTATTTTGGTTAAATATTTCTTCTTTTTCTTTACCATTCTGAAAGTCTAAGCTACTACATAGCTCTGGTACTATTGCTAGGTTAGATTGGGCAAAGACTTCCACACAGGTTTTATCAATAATTTGTTTTTCTGTTAGTCCAAGCATTTTAACAAAAACACTGTTTACATGAGTAATTTTCCCCTCTAGGTTTTGTACACATACTCCGTCTTCCATTGCTTCAATAATTTTTTCTATGACCAAGCGTGACTCCGACAAGGTTTTTACCAAATTAAGTTTTATGTGGCTTTGATCCATTATTTTGTCTCAACAGTAACACCTTCTAGCTTCTTCAATCGATAACGCAACTGATCCCGAGAAATTCCTAGTAATTCTGCGGCACGAGTTTGATTATTATTACTATATTCCATAGCCTGTTGCACTAGAGACAATTCAACCTCTTCCAAAGCAATTCCTGTTACAGGCAAATGAAACAAATGTGGGCTATTTGGGTTATGTGTAAGAAGGTTTTCTACATGTGTATGCTCTGGCATCAACCCCCTAGGCAAATACTTAGAAGTAATTAAATCACCATCTTCTAAAATCATAGCTCGTTCAATACAATTACGTAATTCACGAACATTACCAGGCCATTTATAAGCACGAAAAATTTTTTCTACTTCAGAAGTTAAACCTCTAACATTTTTACGTAAGCGTTCATTAAAGAAATCCATATAGTAGCGTGCTAGGGATAAAACATCATCAATTCGTTCCCTTAATGGTGCGATATCAATTTGAATAACTGATAAGCGATAGTAGAGATCTAAGCGAAATTTATTACTTTCGCTTTCTGTTTTAAGGTCTCGATTTGAAGCAGCAATTACCCTTACATTAAGAGGGAGATCTTTAAGTCCACCAACACGGCGAAATGTCCCTTCCTCTAAAACACGCAGTAGTTTAGCTTGTAAACTAAGTTCTAGTTCTCCAATTTCATCTAAAAAGATAGTCCCGCCTTCTGCCTGTTCAAAAAGTCCTTCTTTACGAGCTTTTGCATCTGTAAAAGCACCTTTTTCATAACCAAAAAGCTCACTTTCAATCAGATTAGCAGGCAATGTAGCACAATTTATTGCTACAAAAGGGGCTTCTGCTCGATATGAACCATAATGAATTGCTTTAGCAATTAAGTCTTTTCCTGTCCCGCTTTCACCCTGCAAAAGTACTGAAGAGGCTTCGCTTTCAGCTACTTTACGTGCTAAAGCTAGAGTTTCAAGCATTACAGAGGATTTTCCTATTATTTGGTCAAAGTTAAACTGTTTTGCTCTTTCTTTACGTACTTGAAAAACTTCTTTACGAAGCTGATGCGCTTCTAAACCATTGCGCAAAGTAACTTGTAATTCGCTGAGATTAATTGGTTTACTAATAAAATCATAAGCCCCTCCACGTAGTGCTGCAATAGTATCATCTACCATTACATTAGCTGTAATCATAATCACTAGGGCTTGAGAATGTCGCCGTTTAACTTCCCGTAATACATCTAACCCTGAACCATCAGGTAGATTTATATCTAATAAAAGTGCTGAAGGTTGTTCTAGTTCAAAAGATGTTAAGGCTTCATTAACCGTCTCTGCTTCTATTGAACTATAACCCCATCCTCGAAGTGCTTCTCTTAATGTCCAGCGAATTAGTGGTTCATCATCAACAATCAAAATTTTTTCTTTTGCCATAATTATGGTTATCTGTCCTAATCTGTCCTAGTTGATAAGAATTGCCTTAAAACAAATGTTATTTTGATAAAGCACTTTAGCAAATCTTATTCCTGATAAAAATATTTTTTTTACTGAAAGAGTTTGGCTTAACAGTAATATTTTATGTTGATAATTAACGGTTAAGGAGGTTTTCGCAAGACAAGTAGGGAAAATCTTCGCTGTATTATTTAGCTTAAACAAATAATATGGAAGAGTTAAATAAAGGTAATCGATAAGAAATAAAAGTTATTGGTTAGAGTTAAACTATGAATACTCTTTAAAAAAAGTGCACCACAGATTTGCAGGGAAAAATAGCACAATCTGTGGTGTAAAACTTAGCGCTGTTAGCTAGGTGAAAGAGTATTGGCCCCCGCCATACTCTTGACTTACTACATAGCAACCATTGTGCCATAAGTACCATAAGCTAAACGTTTTTGAAATAAAACCCAACATATTTTTTAAGATATTTTCTATTTATAACTAAATACAATAGTTATTATTATTTCTCATTATTATTATTATAGTTTTTTTGTATACTTCATTGCTAGAAAAGGTTTTATTCTATATTAAGTGCGAAATTTTTCGCCTTTATCTGAGAGTTTTTGCTCACTTATTAATTAAATACTCAAAAGTATTAAAGGTAATTTCTGATAAGTTTTTTACCAAATAATTTGCAACCAAAGTGTTATGTGAAGACAGTATTCCAATGCTTTTCATGTTTGCTCGATTGGCAGCTTCTATGCCTACAGCAGAATCTTCAACAACAATACACTTCTGAGGTTCTACTTTTAGTCTATTTGCTGCTAATAAAAAGACTTCTGGGTTAGGTTTGCTTTCTTTAACGGCTTCGGCTGAAACCCAAGTATCAAAATGATTATTTAAGTCTAATACTCCTAGGATCATTTCTACGTCTTCGGCAGATGCAGAAGTAGCTAACGCCTGTTTCCATCCCTTAAGTTTTAATTCTAGTAAAAGGGTTTTTGCGTTTGGTACAAGCTCAATTCCTTGAGTGCGAATAATTTCACGGTAACGCAATTGTTTGTTTGTAACAATTCTTTGGGCATCAAATAAATCTAAATCTTGGCGACAATAACTATATACAGCAGTCTCACTTCGCTGACCAAAACAAGAAATAAACTGTTCACGGGAAAGAGAGTATCCTTCCTTTTCTACAGTTTCTTGCCAAGCTTGCAAATGATATTGAGTTGAGTCAATTAGAGTGCCATCTAAATCCCATAACACTGCACAGTTTGATTTCATTACTTAAAAGTTCCTAAGCTTTAAATTTTATTTGGTTATTTTTAGATTTGTTTATTAGATAAAAGAAGACAAGAGACTAATCTCCTGCTAAGGCTTGGTATCGACTAGCGGCAACAGGCAATTTAATTTGAAACTGAGTGCCTTGGCCAGGTTTACTTTCCACAAAAATTCTTCCTTTGTGTTCTTGGATAATGCCATAACTAACTGCAAGACCTAAGCCAGTACCTTGCCCGACACCTTTAGTAGTAAAAAAAGGATCATAAATTTTAGCAATATGTTCTGGAGCAATTCCTACTCCTGTATCATTTATTTCTATTAAAATGGCTGCTTCACGATACTGAGTATGAATAGCTAGGGTTCCACCTTGTGGCATTGCATCGCGAGCATTAATTAAAAGATTCATAAACACTTGTTGTAGTTTAGTAGCGTTACCAATAGTGTTAGGAAGATGTTCACCATAAATACGCTCAAGCTTTATTTGAGTATTACGCAGTTGTGGTTCTAATAACTGAATAGTGTCATCTAAAACCCTATGAATATCTAACTCTGCAAACTCAACATTTCCAGTGCGAGAGAAGTTTAGTAAATTATTAACAATTTCTGAGGCTCGTAAGGTTTGACGCTTGATTTTTTCTAAAACTAAGTGCTTAGGGTCTATAGTTGGAGTTTGAGTTAATAGCATTTGTGTATAACTAGAAATCCCTGTTAATGGGGTGTTTACCTCATGAGCAACACCTGCTGCAAGTAACCCAATAGAGGAAAGCTTGTCAGTAGCCCTAAGTTGTTCTTCTAGTCGCACTCTATCAGTAATATCTTCAATTAGGATTAATGAACCTGCTAAACGTGCATCTTTAGTTTCTAGAGGAGAAAGCGAGAGGTTAACTACTAGCTCACGACCATCCCTAGAAGTAGTTTTATAATGGTAGATATTATGTGTACTGTCTAACTGCCACCTTAAATTACCAGTAGCATTATGAATTGTGGTAATTAAATCTTTATCAAAAATCTCATCTATTGGGTGTCTTATTGCATCACCACGATTAATTGCTAGTAATTCTTCTAGCGCACTATTCCAGTTAGTAATGTAACCTTCTTTGTCAACTGAAAGCAGACCAATATTGATACTTTCAATAATATTCTCACTAAAATCTTTTAATTTGGCTAAAGCAAAAGCTTTTTCCTTTTCAGAACGATAAAGTAGGCTATTTTCAATAGCTACAGCAACATAACCAGATAGGCCACGTACTAATTCAATATCTTCTGATGTAAGAATGCTTCCTTCAATAGTTTTACCAAGTCCAATTATGGCAATTAGTCTATCGCGAACATAACAAGGAACAAAGTAATCTAGTAACTTACGATTGGCATCTTCTGAGCCTGACAATTGTTCAGCTAAAATATACCCACGACCATGTTTACTGTCTAAAGCTAGGTTAATTATTTCTGGTGATAAAACTGGATCTATTGGTAAGTTTGCGCTGTAGGCAACATGAAATTTATTGCTTGCTTCTTGCTCTATAAAAATTGCTAAGCGATTAACATAAAGCATCTCACCTAGTCGTCTAGCTAGTGAACCCAGCAAGTCTGTCATTTCTGTAGTTGAGGAAAGGGTACGACCAAATTCTGCTAGACCACGACGATTATCATAACGTTCACCAAAAAATAAACGATCAACTCGTTCTTGTAACCAATTTTTTATTGGAGCAAAAAGCATTGCAGCTAAAGACATTATTGTTACCTGTAAAGCAACCGTAGCATTTTGACTAATAGAAGGAACAAGCTCATGTACCCATTGACCTGCTTTTACCACTCCTAGCATAAAAATTACTACAACTGAAACTGTTGCTAAAACATAAGTCATACTACGTCGCAAAATAATATCTACATCCATTAACCTATAGCGAACAATTGAATAGCCAAAAGAAATAGGGAGTAAAATTGATGCACCTGTAGCAAAGGCTTGTTGCAATGGAGAAATTTCTTTTCCTAACAAATAAGGGTAGGCATAAAAAATAGTAAAAGGAATAGCATTAAGTGATAATCCCCAAACTACCCACTTTAATTGTTGACGCAGTATTGAAGCTCTGGTTTGCAAGAAGGTAATTAAAAGCAGTCCACTACTAATCAAAAGAGAAAGAGTAAAATGTAGCGTTTCGGTTTTTCTAATCCAAGGTTCCCAACTAAGCAGACTTTGATCATATTGACCACCAAACATCATCATAAGACGAGAAGCAATCAATAACAGGCTAGGTAAATAAACTAGTGCAATAAACCATTGTTTTTCAGTAATAAATTTACGTCTAAAAGGAAAGTTTAAGCAGAAATGAAAAAGTAGTGGAGCTAGTAATAAAAACGAAATAGCATCAGCTAAAAAGACAATTTTATCTATTGTACTAAAAGAACCACTACTATTAAGACAATAAATAGTAAAGGCAAGTAAGCAAATTGCATAGAAATGTAGCACATAAGGAGCGCCAT
>JAHFUF010000321.1 GCA_023265235.1 Blastocatellia bacterium | reverse complement strand
CTCTTTAGGAAGTTTTACTTTATGTTGTTGGTTCTTTGAGTAGACAGTTGCAATACTTATATAAAGTAATAGCAAATTTATAATTACCACTGGGAGTAGCTTCTTAACCACTTCTTATTTATTCTTCTTTTGTCCCTACGTCTTGACTATCATCATCTGTTTTAGCCTTTTTCTTTTTAGTAGTATCTTTTTTATCTTTGTCTAGAGAGTTACTACGTAAAGCACTAGGATCATAAGCTTTCACAAGTTGTTTAGTTTTGCCATTAGGTATGTTTTGTTGAAAAAGTACTTGGTCAGGATCTATTTGTAGTACTTTTCCATCATAAAAAAGCATACCAGAATAAGCAAAAAACAATCTTCCATTAACTGCTTTTAAAAAAGCTCCATAGCCTTCAACAGACTTGTAAATTCCATTAACAGAGACTTCTTCGATTAAGTAAGGTTGTGAAGGCTCACGTTGTTCTCCACGGCGTATGGCTAAACGCTGATCATTAAGACGATCTGCTAAAGAAGGAAGCTCAATAAGCTCTTCTTTAACAAGACTGGGTTTTCGCTTTGATATTCTTTTAGTTTTTGGGGCTGCCTGAGTGTTAGCAGTTGTAGTGATAACTGTATTTGTAGAAGAGTTTGTTTTAGGCACAGACTCAACCTGTTGAGCTAGAGCAAATCTAGGTACTAGTAATATTGCTAGCAAAAACGATAGAAACAATAATTTCTTCATAATTTTTAATAAGAAAATTTTGATTAGATTAGTTTAATTGTACGACATAGTTACCCTTAGGTGCAAAGCGATATTAGCAGCGTCAGCAATTCCCAATCAGCAAAACCATGATAAAGATGAACATAAAAGAAATAAATATAGTTTTTGTGCTTATATTTTAAAAATTTAAAAGGAGCAATATTAATGCTCCTTACTATAAATCCAAAAATTTTAACTTATTGTGCTTAGTGCGCTTAGCGTGCAGTAACCTCTGCAACTTCATTGTTATGGAATTGCTCTTCCTCGGTAGAACCAACTAAAGCTAATGTAGAGGCTTCACCACCGGAAATCACTTGAGCAAGTTCATCAAAGTAACCTGTGCCAACAAATTCTTGGTGTTTAGTAGCAGTATAGCCATAGGCTTCACCACCAAACTCATTGGCCTGAAAGTCTGCATAAGCTGTCATACCTGTGTCACGATATGCACGGGCAAGTTCAAACATTGAATAATTCAAGGCATGGAAACCTGCTAGGGTAATAAATTGGAACTTATAACCCATTGCTGCTAACTCACTTTGGAATTTAGCTATAGTAGTATCATCTAACTTACGTTTCCAGTTAAATGATGGTGAGCAGTTATAAGCTAATAGTTTTTCTGGGAATTTAGCGTGAATACCTTCAGCAAAGCGTTTTGCTTCTTCAACATTTGGTGAAGAGGTCTCACACCAAATCATATCTGCATAAGGAGCATAAGACAAACCTCGTGCAATGGCTGCATCTAAGCCCCCACGCATACGATAGAAACCTTCTGAAGTTCTTTCACCAGTGAGGAATTCTTGATCACGTTCATCAATATCACTAGTAATCAGCTGTGCGCCATTAGCGTCTGTACGCGCTACAACTATAGTTGGGACACCTAAGACATCGCTAGCTAGTCTGGCAGCGTTTAATTTTTGGATAAACTCCATTGTTGGGACTAATACTTTGCCGCCCATATGACCACATTTTTTAGCTGAAGCTAATTGATCTTCCCAATGTACTCCAGAAGCACCAGCATCAATCATTGCTTTCATTAGTTCAAAAGCATTAAGCGCGCCACCAAAACCTGCTTCAGCATCAGCCACAATAGGAGCAAACCAATAAACATCATCTTTGCCTTTAGAATGTTGAATTTGATCGGCTCGGGTTAAAGAATTATTAATTTTACGTACTACACTAGGAACGCTATCAGCAGGATAGAGGCTTTGATCTGGATACATTTGACCAGCATTATTAGCGTCAGCGGCTACTTGCCAGCCGCTAAGGTAAATAGCTTTTAGTCCTGCGCGAACTTGTTGAACAGCTTGATTTCCAGTTAATGCACCTAAGGCTGCAATATATTCTCCTGAATGTAATAAATCCCATAACCTTTTGGCACCTGTTTCTGCGAGAGTATAACTAATTCTCATAGATCCACGAAGACGAGCAACATCTTGTGCTGTATATTTTCTAGTTATGCCTTTCCATCGTGAATCAGTTTGCCAGCTTTGATTTATCAAATTAGCATCGTGATTAATTTTATCAAAATTACTCATAATAATACCCTTTCATTAATTTATTAATTTAAATATTCGTAAGCAGGTAAAGTGAGAAAATCCACAAACTCATTGTTTGTAGATATTTTTTGGAAAATTTCTCCTGCTAAGCCATATTTGCCAGCAGAAAATGTTTCCCCTCCAACAGAAATTTTTATTTTTTCTAATTCTTCGGCCAAAATTTGTTCAACTAGCTCTTTGGTAACGTGTTGACCATTGTCTAGCTGTGCGTTATGTCTAATCCATTGCCATACTTGTGCCCGTGAGATTTCTGCTGTTGCTGCGTCTTCCATTAAGTTATAGAGCGGAACACAGCCACTACCTCTGAGCCAAGCTTCTAAATAAAGCATTCCAATATTAATATTTGTTCGCAACCCTGCTAGTGTAATAGCACCACTAGGAACAGTTAATAAATCCTGTGCTGTTACTTCTACATCTTCCCGTAAACGATCAATTTGATTAGCCGTGGTCATTACTTGATCAAATTCTTGCATTGCTATAGGCACTAGCCCAGGATGTGCTACCCAAGTTCCATCATGCCCATTAGAAACTTCTCGCTTTTTATCAGCTATTACTTTTTCTATGGCGATTTGATTAGCAGCAGGATCATTTTTTATAGGGATTTGTGCAGCCATTCCGCCCATTGCATGCACACCTCGACGATGGCAGGTTTGAATTAGACGTAGTGAATAGGAGCTAAGAAAATGCGTAGCCATTGTGACTAAGGCACGATCAGGTAAAACACAGTTGGCATGATTGCGGAACTTTTTGATAAAACTAAAGATATAGTCCCATCGCCCGCAATTTAACCCTGCTGAGTGTGCTTTTAACTCATAAAGTATCTCATCCATTTCAAAAGCTGCTAGGATAGTCTCAATTAAAACAGTAGCTTTAATTGTACCTTGGGGGATTCCTAGTGAGTCTTGGGCTAAAACAAAAGCATCATTCCACAGTCTAGCTTCCCAATGACTCTCCATTTTAGGCAAATAAAAATAAGGGCCTGTACCTTTTTCTATCAATCTTTTAGCGTTGTGAAAGAAAAACAACCCAAAATCAAAAAGCCCCCCAGAAATAGGTTCACCATTTATTAGTACATGTTTTTCTACCAAGTGCCAGCCCCTAGGTCGTACCATTAGTACTGCGATTTTTTCATTTAGCTGGTATTTCTTTCCTTCTGGACTATGGTAGGCAATAGTCCTGTTTATTGCGTCTCTTAAGTTAATTTGTCCTTGGATAGTACTTTCCCAAGTAGGGGAATGAGAATCTTCAAAATCAGCCATAAAAATTTTTGCACCAGAATTTAAGGCATTAATCACCATTTTTCTATCTACTGGGCCAGTAATTTCTACACGACGATCTTGCAAATCAGATGGTAGGGGAGCAACTTTCCAATCACTACTGCGAATTTCTTTTGTTTCTGACAAAAAATCTGGCATTTCACCAGCATCAATACGAGTTTGTCTTTCTACACGTTTGCTTAATAGCTGTTTACGTTGGTTAGAAAATTGTTTTACTAGCGTGGCAACAAAACGGAGTGCTTCAGGGGTTAAAATTTCTCTAAATTCTTCACTAACAAAGGCTTTTATTTCAATATTGTCTGCTTGCAAAAGCTGATTTAGATCAGCTTCTTTTCCTACTTTTAAGCCTGATTTTTGTTCTATTGACATATAAGTACACCTTTCCTATCAATAAGTTGCAAGCTTTATTAAAATTGGTATGGAAATATTTACCTAATATAAGCAAAACGAAGTTTCTCGTCAAGCGAATTTTCGCTAAATCCATAAAATTAGCTGAATCTATATAATTTGCTTACTAAGATTTAATTCGCTAAGACTATTAAAAAACAAATATAGCAATTTAATGCTAGAAGTTAATGTTGCTAAATTTGTTATATATTAGCCATATTAGACATTATTGGAAATAGCTAAAACCCTATATTTACCAGAGTATAGATAAATATTTATAGCGATATTTCGCTATCACAACTACAACATATTGAGTATTAATGATGGCTCTAAATAACATCTACTGAGAGTAAGTATTTTATTAAACCCGTAAGTTTTTCTGAAAAATTTCTTGACAGATAGTTATAAGATTCGTATACTCCCTTTTCCTTTAGCAATAAGGGAATTGGCGCGGGGTGGAGCAGTCTGGTAGCTCGTTGGGCTCGAATCCGCAACATTGAAAATATGAACACAAAACTCAAAGGTGATATAGCAGAGCAAGCTGCTACCCTTCAAGCATTAAAGCATGGATGGGGTGTTCTTAAACCTGTTGGTGATCGATTGCCATATGATTTGGTTTTTGACATAAATGGGTTTTTAGTTAAAGTCCAGGTTAAGTCCGCTTGGCTAGATAAAATCCGTAATAATTACGTAGTAGATAATCGACGAACTAAAACTAATCGTCGTAGTATGAGACGTGATACTTACAATTTATCAGACTTTAATTTTGCTCTTGTTTATATTTTAGATATAGATATTTTCTATATTTTTCCCGTGAGTATTTTTATCAGTTATGCTAGTGAAATTCACTTAATAGAAACTGATAAGCGACAACGAAAACCTCGTTCCGCCGAGTTTCGTAACGCGTGGCAATTAATGTTGCAATGGGCTGCATATGAGGAAACTTATATGCGAATACCTGTCAAAGTCGGGGAAGCCTCTAGCGGGGGTAATCCCGAACCAAGTTCTAAGGTTTTGACCTTAGAAAAGGCGTAGAGACTGGATGGCAGGCACCTAAAGGCGTAAGCCAAAGGCGAAGGGACAGTCCAGACCACAAACAAATAATAGCTATATTATTTGAGCAGTGGAAACTGTAGTGGTAAGCATAACCCAAAGGTCAAAGGTTCAAATCCTTTCCCCGCAATATAAAAAACAAAAAAGATTGCTAGTTTAGCAGTCTTTTTTGTTTTTGTAATTTTCTTTAAGTTTTGACTACCTAATCTCACCTTTAACAACTACTTGGATTACGCTAAAAACACTAGAAAGAAAATCGTAATCAACCCCTACAGTACTGAACATTTTTTTCCTCACTACGTAAGACTTAAACAAATTTCTTAAGCTAAAGTAGTTTGACCAATAATAGATCCTTATATAACTTATTTAGCAAGTGTTTTAAGTTATTATCCAATAATTTTTTATCACAATTTTAGAAAATTTTGAAAAGGTGGTTAACTTTAATGTTACAAAAACTATGTTTTTTCCTTTTAGTATTGTTTTGTTTTACCTTAACAACATCTGCACAAACAGTAGATGAAATTATTGCTAAGAACCTTCAAGCTCGGGGAGGGTTAGAAAAAATAAAAGCAATTAAAACCCTTAAACAAACGGGTTCTCTTATTCAGCAAGGGCAAGAACTCCCTATTATACTACATAATAAACGCCCATCATCAGTTCGGTTTGAACTGACAATTCAAGGTACTCAAATTATTCAAGCTTATGATGGGCAAACTGGATGGGCAATTTCTCCATTCTTAGGTACTAAAGATGCTCAAAAACTTTCCGATGATCAACTAAAAGACGTTGTTGAACAAGCAGATCTTGATGGATCTTTAGTTGATTATAAAGACAAGGGCAATAAAGTAACTCTTGTAGGTAAAGAAGATCTTGAAGGTAGCCCTATTTATAAGTTAAAAGTAGACAAAAAAGATGGTGACACAGATTATATTTCTATTGATGCTCAAAATTACCTAGAGATAAAGTCTAGTCAGAAAAGAAAACTCCCTAATGGTCAAGAAATTGAAATTGAAACCTATTTAAGTGATTACAAAGCTGTAGAAGGCGTATTATTTCCTCATGCAATAGAAAATAAAGTTCCAGAGCAAGGTAGTTTTCAGATAAAAATAAATAAAATAGAAATTAACACCCAAGTAGACGACAATATTTTCAAAATGCCTACTAGTAGTGCTAAATAAAGCAAGAAAAAGCAACCCATTCTCATACAACCACGTTAGCTAGAGAGCAGAATATAGCTTTCTAGCTAATAATTATTTTTAGACAAATAATCTTTTTAAA
>JAHFUF010000320.1:861-6293 GCA_023265235.1 Blastocatellia bacterium | reverse complement strand
CAGAAGCCTATCAAGAGATTAAAGCTGATCCTAAAAAGTTTATTGCTAGCCTATTTACCAAAGACCCTGCTAAAGGCCGTCAACACTTGCGTGTAGGCTTAGCTGGAGCGGTATTTTGTTGGTTGTTTGGAACAATTATTTATATAGGGGTTTACTTTTGGCAGCCACAAACAAACCTAGATGAACCAGAGCAAGTACAACTGCTTACTAGGCTAATTGCAGTACCTCCAAGTCCCAAACCTAAACTTCCTCCAGTTAAAGCGGCTAATCGTGCAGGCGGCGGCGGCGGTGGAATAAGGGAAATGTCTCCTCCACCTAAAGGAAGATTACCAATTGCTGCGCTTATAAACCCTATTGTTCCACCAACAACACATCAACCAGAAATAAAAACCCTTAGTTTACCAGTTGTGCCAACAATTAATGTTCAGCCTGAATTAATTGCTAAACAGGACAATACCATTCCTTTAGGGTTGCCTACAGGAGTTCCCGGCCCTCCATCTGATGGCAGTGGCGATGGCGGAGGAATTGGTAATGGTAAAGGCGGTGGTGTTGGCAGTGGTAAAGGAAATGGCCTTGGAGATGGTGTAGGAGGAAATAGAGGCAATGGGCCTCGTGAAATAGGTGGTGGTGAAATTTATACTCCATCTATGGGAATACGTAATCCTATAGTGACTTATAAACAAAAGCCCTTATACACAGAAGACGCTCGTCGAGATAAAATCCAAGGGCAAGTTGTTTTATCTGCTGTATTACGTAGGGATGGAACTATTACAGATGTTAAAGTCGTTCGTGGATTAGGTTATGGGCTTGACGAAGAAGCAATTAGGGCTGCAACCAAGATTCAATTTATTCCAGGGAAAAAAAATGGCGAGCTTATAAATGTGAAAGTAAGACTGGAGTTTGTTTTCCAATTGCTTTAATAAACAAATTGCGGGCAAGATGCCCGCGCTCCCAAAGTTCTTCTATGCTATAGGTTTTAACCTAATGTAGGTTATGATTATTTTAGGTGATGGAAATTGATTAAAGTACCGCTTTTGACTAAAACAGAGGCTAATCACACTACAGAGATGCTTGATGTTGTTACTCGGAGTCAACAGGGTGACCAAGAAGCATTTCATCACCTATTTAGACGCTATAGCAAACCCGTACTTAGTTTTATTTACAATATGATAGGCGAAGAATCATTATCAGAAGAGCTTACTCAAGAAACATTTGTGCGAGCTTACCGAAACTTAAAAACCCTAAAAGATACCAGTAAATTCTCTAGTTGGCTCTTTGGAATTGCTAAAAATACTGTTAGGGAAAGTCTCAAAGAAAGTGCTACTAATCGATATGTTGAACTAACTGAAATTAATCTAGAAACGCTAGAAACTCCTGACAAGCAAATGATAAATAGTGAGCTTAATGAGGCTATTAAACAGGCTGTTTTAGAGCTAAACGAGGATTGGCGAATAGTTTTTACCTTAAAAATGTTTCAGCAAAAAAACTATGAAGAAATAGCAGAAATTACTGGTTGGTCAATAGGAAAAATAAAAACAGATTTACACCGTGCTAGACTAGAAATGAGAAATAAATTACAAAATTATTTGACTTAGTTGTACTTATAAATTAGCTCAATAATTACTAGGATAATGTTATGAAATGTGCAGAAATATGTTTAAGACTAGAAGACTATTCTTATAACGAGTTATCAGACTTGGAGAGCATTGCTATAGCTGCACATTTACGTGATTGTCCTAGTTGCTCAAAATATTACCAAACAATCTTAAAGGAAAATGAGGTTTTTGCTGACTATTTACCCAATTTAGAGATTAACGCTAGTCTTTGGGCAAGCGTTCAGGAGCGCATTTCTTCAGTAGAATCAACTAAAACTATACACAACACATCGCCTTTTCCTCAAATTCCTCAACCACAAACCTCTTTGGTTATCAGACCAAGGTCGACGCAATTTATTTCTCTAGACAACAAGTCTATTTGGACAAGTCTAGCAAAAGTAATAGGAGTAGCATTTCAAGATTTTAGAGCTAATCCAGCACTTTTCTTTCGACAAATGTTTCAACAGGATAATTTCTTAGCACGAGACAAAAATTACTGGCAAACTGGTAAAACTATCGCCATAGTGCTTTGGTTATTTAGTACTATTTCTTATGTAAGCGTATTTCAACGGGTACCTAGAGGTTTTGAGAAAACAGAGAAGTTAGAAAAAATAGTCGACTTAGCACCACTCCCTTTTCCAAAAGAGTTAATACCAAGAAACCACCAATCTAATGCAGCAAATCCAAGTAAAGAAAAAACTCCGCTTTTAGAGCCAAGACTAGCTAAAGGTAATATTGTATCTTCAACAAATAGTGCTTCAACAAACCCTATTATCAATGTTCCAAGCTTGCCTAATGTTTTAACACCAGGAGAATTACCTGATAATTCTTCACCTAATTTAACTTTGGGGATACCTAATAATGGCATAAGCAATGGTGTTTTAGATGGGTCTGGTGCAGGAAGTGGAAAAACATCTGGTGATGGAACTGGCTCAAGTCAAGCAAATATAGGAGCAGGAAACAACTCTGGCAAAAATAGTGGTCAAGGCCCAATGATTGTTGAAGATGAAATAATCTACAATATCTATGATAACTCTGTAATATCTCCTAGGATTTTATCTAAACCAAGCCCTCACTATACAGAAGAAGCTCGTAGGGAAAAAATAAAGGGAAAGGTTATTTTATCAGTAGTCTTTAACAAAACTGCTAGTATAACTAACATCCAAGTTATTCATAGCTTAGGGTATGGGTTAGATGAGGAAGCAATAAAAACAGCTTCTCAAGTAAAATTTATCCCTGCCACTAGAAATGGGGTTAGAGTTAGTGTTAAGGCTAGATTGGAGTACACTTTTACTCTGTTTTAACTAGTTAAGCAAGGATAAATAAATAAGTTATAAGAAATTTTAGGTAATATTAAACTATTCGACTTTTATGCCATTCCAAAAAGCAACATAGCCTTTGATTTCTTTAGCTGCATCTTTAGGGGCTGGATAAAACCAAGCTGCATCTTTGTTAACCTGATCATTGACTACCACATGAAAATAGCTTGCATGTCCTTTCCAACTACAAAAAGTATGCGAACCGCTTTGTCGAAAATAATCTTTTTTAATTGAATCAGGGGGGAAATAATGATTACCTTCAATCACTATTGTCTTATCACTTTCTGCTATTACAACGCCATTCCAAGTTGCCTTCATACCTGCTCCTTACTCTAGGACACTTTATTATTGGGCTAGATTATAACATTAAACATTAATTAAGAGTTTAGGCAAAACTAGTTTTATACAAATATTTACTCTTTCTTCTCCATATTTTTGAATAAAGCTACATTTTTTCCAAAGTTTTCCATCAAAATTTAAGTCAATGTTCTGACTAGTTTTTAGCTAAGGCTATCTATTACTTATATGTTATTAACAATCGACTTAACCAAAGTTTCTATGGCACTAGATTTGCCTTGATTTTTTGCTTACTAACACAACAATTTTTTCTTAAATGAAAAAGCTAATAATTAGCCTTGAGTCGTCTATTTATTTAGGTATGAAGGTGGTTTTGTCTTTTGATTCTGTTCATGAGTATCTAGATTAGTGTCGATTGTTTCTAATTAACTTCTATTATACCAATTTGAGGGAATACAGCTAAATGATAAAAATCCTTGTGAGTGCTTGTCTACTTGGAAACAAGGTTCGTTACAATGCTTGTGATGTGAAATATAACAACAACATTTTACAAGCGTGGCTATCAGAGGGAAGAGTGGTTTCGTTTTGCCCAGAAGTAGCTGGAGGGTTTTCTGTCCCAAGACCTCCAGCCGAGATACAAGAAGGAGAAGGCCATAGGGTGCTTCAAGGCACAGCACGAATAATGCAAATTGGCGGCAAAGATGTCACTGCTGGTTTTCTTGATGGAGCAAAGAAAGCCTTAGAGACTGCCTTGGAGCATGGGGTAAAACTAGCTATTATGAAGGAAAAAAGCCCGTCTTGTGGCAGCATAACAATACACGATGGAACATTTTCTAGTAACCTCAGACCAGGACAAGGCGTTGCAACAGCTTTATTAGAACAGAATGGAATTCGAGTTTTCAGCGAAGAAAATATTGAATCTGCTGCTATCTACTTAAAAAAATTAGAAGGCTACATCCCTAATCCATAAATATAATAACTTAATGGAGTAAAAAGTTTATGAGCAAAAGCTACAGTCTAGACAAACGTTTAACAGTGCTTTCTCCTTGTTCAGAAAGTTGGGAAACAATGGTAGGAAATGACCAAGTGCGTTTTTGTACTCACTGTCAAAAGAATGTGCATAACATTTCTAGTATGACTAGAGAAAAAGCCATTGAGCTAGCTTTTGAGTCCAAAGGACATTTATGTGTTAAGTATTACAAAAAATCAACCGAATCAATCAAGTTTGCCCCGTCCAATGAAACCAAGCCTGACAATTCGCCTTTGATGAAATTTGCCGCAGGACTTTTCTTTGCTGCTGCTTTAGCCTCAACTCCTGCTATGGCTCAAACCCCTAATTTAGACAATAGCTCAGCCATAGTCTCTCAAGAAAAGTCTGACAGCCAAAACCCTTTTTTACCCTCTGGCCCTGCTTCAATTAAAGGCTTAGTTACCGATGAAACAGGAGCAGTTATTGCAGGTGCTGAGGTTATTTTAACTACACCTAGTAACTCGCTCAATCGTACTACTATAAGTAATGAAAACGGAGAATTTTTCTTTACATCACTACCAGAAGACGACTATACACTAAAAGTTAATGTAGAGGGTTTTAAGACTGTAGAAAATACAGTATCTTTTTTGTCTGACCCGACAATAGAGTTAAAAGTAACGCTTGCAGTTACTGCATCAGCGGAATTTGTTCAAATGGGCGTCATTGCTGCCGTGTCTCCTGGAGAAGAAATGATTGGCTATTACAAAGAGCGATGCAGAATAAGAGATAGCAAAGAAGAAAAACCTGAGTTCCCTGAAGAAATAAAAGAGTTCTTTGATGCTGTAAGAGACAGTGAAATCAAAGAGGTAAAAGCCAAATTAACACTTGGAATGCAAATAAATGTTACTGATGAAGAAGGAGAAACTCTTTTAAGCTACGCACTATTTAACGAAAAGATGCTTAAACTACTCTTAAAGGCTGGTGCAGATGTTAATTCAAGGAGTAGGTTTCTTACAACATCGCTAATGTATGCCGCCGTAAGAGAAAACACTAAAATAACAAAATTATTAATTAACGCTAGAGCAAATATTGATGCAGTCGATATAAATGGCCGAAGTGCCTTAATATTTGCAGCTGCTGACGATAATTTAGAAATGGTTAAACTATTACTAGAAGCAGGAGCAAATCCTAATATCAGAGATTATGAGGGTAAAACAGCTTTAAGCTACGCTAAAGAGTACAAACACGTAG
>JAHFUF010000320.1:0-851 GCA_023265235.1 Blastocatellia bacterium | reverse complement strand
TAAAACATTTGCTTAAATCCGTAGGAGCACGGAAATAGCTTAGAGCCTAAGGTCAACCCAAAGTCAGAAAATCACAAGTCACGATATGTCTTAAAAAACTTTAATAACATATTAGACATTATCAGGAATAAGACTATTTAGAGAGTTATGCTATTGATTTATAAGTGTTTAAAAATCGCTTATTTCTTTACCCCTGATAATGTCTATTTTTATCTCAAAAACTATTACCTTATATTAGGTTTTGGTAGTTTAGCGTAAGCAGTAAGTTTTTTAAGAAAAGCCTGGCATTCATCAAGTAATTCTCCTCGGTTTTTCAGTACTGAGCGCAAAGCTCGCATTGTCCTTTCTGCTTCTTTAGGTAGCTCTACTGCTAGTTGATCGATTTGTTTTGTATCCCGAGAAATAACAATAGCTGCCATTTTTTTCTGTAAGTCCTGCATTTGCAGGTGGAGTTCTGAACAAAGTTCTCTTTCAGCAAAAGTTACCAAAAAAATCAGGGCTTTTACCTCAGCCTCTGATAATAGTAGCGTTTGCTCTTTTAATAGCTTTTGTCCAATATTAAAAGCCATTTTACAATTTTCTATTTCTATGCCCATTGGTCGTGCAAGTAGAGTAACATCAGTTTGTTCAAATGCAGCTAGAGCAGGAGTTAATAACGGTTGTAACCTGTTTGGTAGAGTAACTGAAAGAGGAAGTGTTTCATTTGGCATAATGGTTTGTCTAAATTTAAGTTATACTTTGAACGGGTGTAAAGAGTGATTTGAAAATAAAGTAAAAAAGGGTATACTATAAAAAATATAAGCAAGGTCAAAGAAAATGATAAACCCAAAGTTTAGTGAAGAAGAAAAAGA
>JAHFUF010000319.1 GCA_023265235.1 Blastocatellia bacterium | reverse complement strand
CGCCTGTTGGCCCACTACCAGCACCACGCCCATAATAAAAGGTTTGCCCTCCTGCTTGTCCTGTAACCATTATGGCGTTAAAACTCCCATTTACTTTTGCTAACAAACTATTATGAGGAATTAAAGTAGGTGCGACAGATAAAAGTAATTTATCCTCTACTATTTTAGCCATACATAGTAGTTTTATGGTACAACGTGCTTGTGCTGCATAAACAAAATCTGTTGGAGTAAGCTTGGTAATTCCTTGAGTAGGAATTTCTTGAGTGTTTACATAGCGACCAAAACAAAGCATTGATAATATTGCTAGTTTGTCACGAGCATCTAATCCTTCAATATCTAAAGTTGGATCTGCTTCAGCATAGCCTAACTTTTGTGCTTGGGCTAAAATAGCGTCAAAAGCCGCTCCAGACCTTTCCATTTCTGTAAGAATAAAATTGGTTGTACCATTTAAGATCCCATAAACTGAATTGATTTTTTCTCCTGAAATACCTTCTCGAATTGCATTTAGGATAGGAATACCCCCTGCTACAGCAGCTTCAATTCCTAAATAAACTTTTTTACTAGTAGCAAGTTGAGCTAAGGTAACACCTTGGCTTGCTAGGAGCAACTTATTGGCTGTTACAACACTTTTACCCTGTTCAAATGCCTGACAAATATAAGTTGCTGCAGGCTCACGCCCACCAATTGCTTCTACTATTATATCAATTTCAGGATCGTTAAGGACTGCGTTAGGATTTGTAGTGCGAATTACTTCATTTGCTACCCAAGAAGTATCACGGCCAGCAATATTAGGGCTACAAATAGCTTTAATTTTTAGCTTTGGGGTTAAACGTCCAGAAATTTCTCTATTATGTTCCTGTAAAATACGGACAGCACCTGATCCAACAGTGCCAAAGCCTAAAAAACCAATAGTGATTGTTGTCATAATTTCTTACCTTTTTGGTGCAATACTATAATCTGGTCTAGCTGTTACAAAGTAGTATTTACCATCTTTTATACCTATAGGAATAGTAACCTCAGAAATACCCATAGTATTTTCAAAGCTTACTTTTAACACTTTTGTTACTTCTAAATTGGTTTTATACCTTACCCCATCAAGAGTAAAAGGCTTGTATTCTTGCAAGGGTGCTTTAGCCACTTTGACCTTAACAATTTTATAATCCAAGTAACGTTTGTGATTTTTAGAGACAGAATTTTTTATTCTCTCGTCTACCCCATTCCAATAATAAAGTGCTAAAACATCTTCTAAATTTTTCTTTTTATGAGCAGTTTTATATGCAGCAATAAGCTCGTCTAGCAAATGATCAGTAGTGTTTGCTAAATCAACATAAGGTTGTTTAAAAAACAACAACCCTACAAAAATAAATAACAAAGAATATTTCAAATACATGTTTAGATAAACTTAAATTTAGCCTTCTTATGCTCTATAGCCACCATCAATTACTAGGTCTGTAGCAGTAACAAACCTACTTTCGTCTGAGGCCAAATACAAAATGGCTAGGGCAATTTCTTCTGCTTGAGCAAATCTTTTTACTGGTATGGGTTTGGCCATAGCTTCCCAAAAAGTGTCAACTTGTCCACCTTTTTCTTTAAGCCTTTTCCAAAAATCTGTTGATTGCCAAATAGCAGTAACTACTCCACCAGGTGAGACACTGTTGACGCGAATGTTATTACTAGCACATTCTAACGCGACAACTTTAGAAAGCATTTGCACAGCAGTTTTACTAGCACAATAAGCACTGCCACCCGGAACAGCTTTAATTCCTGCTGCGGAAGAAATATTTATAATGCTACCGCCTGCCCCTTTTTTCATCGCAATTACACCGTGTTTTGTTCCTAGAAAAACCCCATCAAGGTTTATAGACATTACCTTTCGCCAGTCTTCCAATGACATTTCATCACAGTTTTTTGTTATGGCAATACCTGCATTATTAACCAAAATGTCTAGCTTTGCCCACTTAAAGAGTAACTCTTCAGTAATTGTCTGCCATGTTTCTTCGCTAACTACATCTTGCTGATAAGCTATTGCTTCTCCACCATTAGCTAAAATCTCGTCTCTTGTAGCTTCAACGCTGGCTAGATTGATATCACTAACTGCAACTCTAGCACCTTCATTAGCTAGCATTATTGCCGTAGCTCTACCAATTCCTGATCCAGCACCTGTAACTAACGCTACTTTATCTTTAACACGTCCTGAATTATTACTCATTACTCTGTCCGCCTGTCTTTTTAAGTTGATAATGATTTTAGAATGCCTATTTTAGCTAATATTTTTCCTGCAAGTAACCTAATTTGACTGCGTTCTTAGGGCGCATTACAAAACCTTAAAACCTGAACATACCATTTTGGTTTATTCCTAAGGAGAAGCTTTATTTTATGAACATAGAAAGTACTTTTTTACCTACTAAACCTGTTGTTGAAAACAATAGCCCTACAGTAAATAAATCTAAGGATACTAAACGCGAACAAACTAGTATTCTTTCGCCTTTAGAACAAATCGCTTTGCGATGGTTAGTTAAACGCCTTCCCACTTGGGTAAGCCCTGATCACCTTTCAATACTAGGGTTGTTGGCAATGTTACTAGCTGGAGTAGGGTATTTTTTTAGTAAAGGAAATATTCAATTTTTACACCTAGTTAATTTTTGTCTAGCACTAAATTGGTTTGGCGATAGCCTAGATGGGACATTAGCTCGTTTTCGCAACAAACAACGCCCTAAGTATGGTTTCTATGTAGATCATATGATTGATACTTTTGGAACATTATTTTTAATGGTCGGTCTGATAATGTCTGGTTTTATTTCAGAAAGAGTCGGATTAGGGGTTTTAATTGTCTACTTTATGCTTTCTATTAATTCATACCTAGCTGCTTACTCATTAAATGTATTTTCAATTTCTTTTTGGAAGTTCAGCCCTACAGAGTTACGGATTTTGCTTGCAATAGGCAACCTAGCTTTATTTAAGTTTAAGTATTGTAATTTACTGGGTCAAAAATATTTACTTTATGACGTTGGTGGGGTTGTTAGCATTGTTGGAATGGGAGCAATGCTAGTTGTCTCAAGCCTTAAAAACACAAAAACTCTTTATGAAAAGGAGCGAGTTTAATGCTCAAGCTATTGGCTAATAATAAATTCACTTGGACACGGCATTGGTGTAAATTCAACATAGTAGGGCTATTAGGCGTAATTCTCCAGCTTTGTTTATTAAAATGCTTTACTGCTATAGGTGTAGGTTATCTTGTAGCTACAGTTATAGCAGTAGAGATAACTATAGCCCATAACTTTTTTTGGCATGAACATTGGACTTGGCAAGAGCGAACAGTTAGTTCTAACAAAACTTCTGATAGATTGTCTCGTTTAGTAAAATTTAACAGTACAACAGGAATGGTGTCTCTAATTGGTAATTTACTCTTAATGAAACTATTTGTTGGAACAATTCATTTACCAATTATACTAGCAAACCTACTAGCTATTGCTAGTTGTTCAACAATCAATTTTTTAGTTAGCGATCTAGTCGTTTTTCGTAAGCAAAAAATAAAGTACCTAAAATTAAAACCTCAAGAATAACGCTTAATCAGGTAATCCTATTTTTTAACTTCCATTACTGAATTATTTACAAAGGGAAACTTTCTTGATCGTGGCTTAATAGGTTTAATTGATTGACGGTTAATGATTTCTTTATTATCTTGGCAAGTAGGTATAAAAAATATTGCTTATAGATAGCTAGGAAGGGTATTAGTTTTAATTTCTTGATAATTGAAATTAACATAAAAATTTATGATTAGAATTGCCATTCTAGGATCAGGAAGAGTTGCTAATGCTCGTATACGAGAGTTAAATCTAAGAAAAGATGCAGTAGTAATAGGAGTTGCCTCTAGTAATTTAGAGCGTGCTAAAAAGCTAGCAGATCCTATTGGAGCAATCGCTACTACCGATTGGCAAAGCTTGATTAGCGAAGCTGATGCAATAATGATTTGTTCGCTTAATCAATTTCATGCACAAATGTGTGAAGTTGCTTTACAACTAGGTAAACATGTTAGTGTTGATTACCCTCTAGCTATTTCTTTGGCTGACACAAAAAAGTTGATTGGTTTGGCAGAAAGCAAAAAATTAATCCTACATGTAGAGCATATTGAGCTACTCTCACCCTGGTTTAATACCTTAATGGCGGCGTTACCTCAAATCGACTTGATACTAAATATTTCTTGGACAAATTTAAGTAACCGTCAAGCTACTGATATGGACTGGACTTTTGATAAAACGTCTGGCTCGTCTTTTTTTATTCATGCAGCTGTATTGAGCAGATTAATTCGATTAGCTGGCCCAGCTAGCTGGATTATTGCAAATGAAAAATTACTTAACTTGGAAGAAAGTAAATTTGCTGGTCGTATTACTACCGCACAAATAGGGTTTGAAAACGGCATAATAGCGCAACTTATCGATGGGCAAGGCCTAGAAACCCTTTCTGTTAGTAGCCAATTGTCAGTAATAGGTACAACAGGGCAATTAGTGGCGGAAAAACATGAACAAGTGACACTTTATTTACAAAATAGGTCAGACCCATTACCAATAGCTACATTCACTGGTTTATTTGGCAAAGATATAGACAATTTCCTAAAGCAAGTCCAAGATGGAAGAAGAAGCTATGTTTCTTTAGAACATGTTTATTCTTTAGCAAAACTTGCTACGGCGGCGGAACTTTCCTGCCACAACGCGCAACAAGTTGAGCTTAAAAATCTATGAAGAAACATCAAAGAAATATCAATAAATTGTAATTTGTATAGAAATTTTTATGAAACCTAATCTTTATAATAGGATAGTACGAACTGTTTTGCTTATCCTAGTCATTTTGCTTATAGCAAAGATTCCTAAAGGTTCTCTTTTTCTAGTCTTGCGAATAGCTGTTCCTGCCATTATTGTTGGTACTATTTTGCTTACCTTGCATAGAGTTACTCGCCGACTGCGTGGTAATAATCAGAAAAAATTCGTGAAAAAATAGTTTAAGTAGGGACAGACTTACGTGTTTGCCCCTACTTTATAATAAATTACTTAGCTACTAATTCGTCTATTTTGTCAGCCAAACTTTGACCTCTTAACCCAACACCAGCGACTTCACCATTTTTGTCTAATAGAAGGCTAAATGGAATACCAGTGACTCCATATAATCTAGCTACTTTGTTTCTCCAACCAAGTCCATCATAATATTGGGGCCAGGTTATGTCTTTAGTCTTTAAGTAGTTATCTAGTGGTTCACGATCCATATCTAAACTAATACCAATGATAGTGAAATTGTTGCTTTTGTGTTTATCCCAAATTTTCTTTATAGCAGGCATTTCTTGACGACATGGCCCACACCAAGTAGCCCAAAAATCAAGTAGTACTACCCTACCTTTAAACTTGCTAAGAGAAAGACTCTCACCAGTTAATGAAGTAACAGAAAAATCTGGAGGTGTTTTTTTAGCAGTACTACTAGTTTTAGGTGCAAGCTTAGCCTCAGTAGACTCAGGCTTCCAAGATATAGCAGTAATTGCTAATAGTACTATTAAGGCAAGCACAATCATAAAATTTCTATCAGATTTATTTTTTTCCATAAAGCTCCTAGCTTAACTAAAATAATAATTTAATATATACATGGAATTCGTTTTGTAAATTATTTATTCTAAAGAAGGGCAGACACATAGGTCTGCCCCTACATTATGATGGGTTTCCGCATTCGGAACAAAATTTTGCCCCTGGGTTTAGAGGTTGATTGCAACGAGAGCAAGCCTTTGGTAAAAGGTTTGTGCCACATTCAGCACAGAATTTTGCCCCTTGAGCATTAGAAGATTGACACTTAGGACAGCTTACTGTTGTTATAAGGGATGCTTGCGGTTGTTGTGTTGGTTGGGGTGACTGTTGATAAGGAGGTTGTTGCTGTTGTTGATAAGGTTTTTGCATATTTTGTGCCATTACTTGTCCCATACCAAAACCTAAACCCAATCCCATTCCTTCACCTGCTCCTGAACCAGGTTGTTTAGCTGCATCACGCATAGCTTGAGCAGATTGATATTGCATATAATTATGCATATCACCTATAGCACGCATTCCTGCACCTTCATCAATACGCTTTTGTACTTCTTCTGGCAAAGTAATTGAGCCAACGATTAAATCAACTAACTCTAAACCTTGTTTAGCAAAATCATCTACAGCTTGAGCCTTAGTTGCAATAGCTAGTTCGTTATAGTTTGCAGTAAGTTCATCGACAGAGCGGAAATTTTCTCCTAATAAGTCTGTTAGGCGTTGAACGATTAAATCTCTTA
>JAHFUF010000318.1 GCA_023265235.1 Blastocatellia bacterium | reverse complement strand
TAATTTCTGTCTTCTTGGTTTTTAGTTCTCCAGTCTCTAGTAAGGAGGCTAGAACACCACCGCTAAAGTCATTAATTTTTTGTAATAATGGTTGCTCAAGAGAGTCTTCTTTAAAAATAGGGACTATTAAAACATCTGATTTAAGTTCTTCTAAAGATTTAAGTTCTAACTCTATTTTCATTTGTATATTTTTGATCCTTTCTAAAACCTAACACAAAAATTAACGAAGGAGTAACCCTGCGTTTCTGCCTAATATAGAGGACAACCACATAGGAAAGAGCAATGTTATTTTAATTATTCCAGGAAAACAATTGTTTTCAGCTTATTAGCTTAATCTTATTTCCAGTACTGTTTTAATTGATTAGTTGATATGCATTAAGCAAGAAATTTCTTATTGACTGAAAGCTTTAAGTTTGTTAGTTTTGCCATTAGGGATTCAAAATAATTTCTTTATTCTGTAATCAAGTAATCAAATTAAACAACACTACTTTCTCTCTTTAATAAAAATCTCTTTTAATGGAGGCTAATCTAATGCGTAAATTAAAAAACGCAATGCTTTTTTTTACCTTAGCAATTGCTGTCTTAACCACAGGAAGCATGGTTTCTGCTCAAGAAGGTGAGCGTAAACCGATCCCTATTGCTAATGGGGATAGAGTTTATTGTGCTGGTTTTATTAGTGATACTAAGATTTCTTATGAAATGCGTATAATTGGAAGCCCAAAGGAAGCAGAATCGGCTATTTTGGTTAACGGCATGCGTGCTTTTATGAACAAAGGCAGTGCTGATGGTATACAAGTTGGTGATTCCTATCAAATTATTCGCCCTAGAGGCCCTTTTTATCATCCATTTAAGAATGCCAAACTTTCTTTTCCTAGTTTTAATAAAAGAGGTGAATTATTAGGCTATTTTACTGAAGAAGTAGGGTTTGCTAAAGTTGTTGCTCTTCAAGATAAGACTGCTACTTTAGAAATTACTGAGTCTTGTAGAGAAGCACGCCTAGGAGATGCTTTAATTAAATATGAAAAACCACAGTTGCCAGAATTAAAAGCTTATGCACCAATAGACCCTTTAGCACCAGCAAATGGCAAAGCTAAAGGTCAAATAGTTGGCGCTCGTGGTATAAGAGAATTCCTAACCATTTCTGATGTAGTAATTTTAGATGTTGGCCAAAAAGCAGGAGTAAAGATTGGTGACTATTTTACGGTCTTTCGTGAAAATGGTAGCGAACCAATAAAAAAATTCCGTGACGATGAAGTAGCATTTAGAAAAGTCGAAAGTGGTAGTGATCGCTATCGTGGAAGTGATTTTTCTATAGAACATCCTAGCATTCAAAAAGAAAAAATACGTAAAAAACACCCTAATAAAACCTTGCCTCGTACTGTAGTAGGTGAATTAGTAGTTACTCGCGTAGAAGGTAACACCGCAGTAGCTATTGTTACACGTAACCTAGGTGGTGAAATTTTTATTGGTGACAACATCGAACTACAATAAGTTAGCCTCATAAGAGAGTTTTTTAAGAAAAAGACAAAGGGATTTCCCCTTTGTCTTTTTTCTTTGGCCTAATTTTTATTAATTTTGAGGGAATATGTTATTTAGAAATAGAAAAGTAGTTTTTCTAGCTATGATTTCTCTAGTCTTTTATTTTATTGGCTTTATGCCTTATTCTAGGCCAAAAGCAGCCTCTTTATTTCCTCTTTATGCTAAATATGGAGTGGTTAGTTCTGCTGATCGTATTGCTTCAGAAGTAGGAGTAGCGGTTCTTAAAAAAGGCGGAAATGCAGTAGATGCCAGTGTTGCAGTAGCACTGGCTTTAGCTGTTACTTATCCTACAGCAGGTAACCTAGGAGGAGGAGGATTTATGGTAATTAGAATGGCGGATGGTAAAACTACAGCTATTGATTACCGTGAAATCGCACCAGCAAAAGCTACTCATGATATGTACCTAGATAAAGAAGGAAATGTCATTAATAATATTTCTAGTACAGGTTATTTGGCTGTAGGTGTACCTGGTACAGTGGCAGGACTAGCATTAGCACTAGAAAAATATGGGACAATGAAATGGCAAGATTTGGTTGAACCTGCTTACAAATTAGCCAAAGAAGGGTTTCCAGTAAGCTATTGGTTAGCTCATACTCTTAGCACTAATACTGATTTAATAGAAAGATATCCTCGTTCTACAGGGGGGCCAAGAGAGTTATTAAGCAAATTCCCTGAAAGTAAACGCATTTTTCTTAAAGATGGAAATTACTATCAAGCAGGAGAATTGTTAAAACAACCTGAGTTGGCTTTAACCCTAGCACGGTTGCAAAAAGAAGGCCCACAAGAGTTTTATCAGGGTACTACAGCACAGCTTATTGTTGAAGATATGAAAAAAAATGGTGGTATTCTTACTTTGGAGGATCTAAAGAATTATAAACCCGTTGTTCGTGAACCACTAAAAGGTAGTTATCGAGGATACGAAATACTTACTATGCCTCCACCTAGTTCTGGTGGCATAGCACTAATTGAAATGCTAAATATTTTAGAACAATATGACTTAAAAGGTTTAGGCTTTAATTCATCAGAAAGAAATCATTTAGTAATAGAAGCAATGCGTAGGGCATTTGCTGATAGAGCAGAATTTCTTGGCGATACAGATTTTGTTAAGGTTCCTGTTAAAGGTTTAATATCAAAGAACTATGCTATTGAAGTAAGTAAATCTATTGATTTAGGTAAAGCTACAGTTAGTAAACAAGTAAAGCATGGTCAACCAAATACCTATGAATCTGACTCTACAACACACTTTTCCATAGTAGATTCTATGGGAAATGCAGTAGCCAACACCTATACATTAAACGGTAGCTATGGTAGTGGAGCAACAGTAACCGGAGCAGGGTTTTTATTAAATAACGAAATGGATGACTTTGCTGCTAAAGTAGGCGTACCAAATGATTATGACTTAATTCAAGGTGAAGCCAATGCTATTACTGCTGGTAAAAGACCTCTTTCCTCAATGACTCCAACAATTATCTTAAAGAATGGTAAATTGTTTTTAGTTATTGGTAGCCCAGGAGGCCCAACCATTATTAATACAGTTTTGCAGGTTGTCTTAAATGTTATTGATCACGGTATGAATATTCAACAAGCTATTGATGCTCCTCGGTTTCACCATCAATGGCTACCAGATGCCTTAGTATTTGAACCTTATGGTTTTTCTACAGATCTAATCAACTTGCTTAAGAGTAAAGGCCATATATTTTCTAATAAGGTTGGATATATGGGCAATGCTCAAGGTGTTATGATCGATTTAGAGACAAACCTTAGACTAGGTGGTAGCGACTCTCGTGGGTCAGATGCTAGTGCAGCAGGGTATTAGCAACAAATTTTTAATATCATTTTTTTCTATAGCCGTGTTATTCTTGGCTAGTTAGCTTTAAGAAGAATCATCATATAAGGCTATAAAACTGATCCAAAAACTATAGAAACAAGTATTAGCAAAGCCTGTAATTTAGCTTTTTCCTTAACGCCAGCAAAAAATAGGTGGCACTTATGAGTGAACAAAGTCGAGATAAAGAAAAACGAGGAGATTTTCTTACTGCTCGCCAATTGGCAGAAGTCCTACAAATTAGCCAATCAACAATTCACAAACTAAGACGTCAAGGTCGTATCCCTGCTGTGATGGTTACACCAAGGCTAATTAGGTTTAATTTACGTGATGTACGCAATGCGCTTGCTTCGCAACCAATTGAAACTAATTACACTCCGCTTACTGTTGTTAAACAAGCAGGACAACAGCTTGCTTTTGAAGATCTTTTTACAGAAACCTTTGATTAACTATGATTCAAGATATTCGATTGCATGGATATGTTATTGATAGTAATGAACGCTACGAGTATTTTACTAATGTAGTTGGCCCTGGCGTGTATACACATTTTTTTTATGAGCAAGGCAAAGGGGCTTATGGGTTAAGCGATCGTTTCTTTTTAGCTGGTAATGAGATAATTGTCTATTCTGATCGCATTTATCATCAAGGTAATGGTGGGACATTTTGTGAATATATGTTAGGAATGGACTTACCTATTAAAGATATTCTAAAACCAGAAATACATAACCGTTTGGTTATGTATGGAGCACGTTATGATGATGTTGAAGAGAGGTTAGTTTTTACCAACAATACTACAGGTCAGGAAAGTATTAGTCGAATTTTTGAAGAAGGCCATGCTTTTACTAACTATTATTTTTTTATTGTTGGAGATATACAAGGAGATGCAAAAACTGCCCAAGAAACTTTGTTAAGATTTACTGGTAAAATCTTGAAACGAGTTGATTTATCACCAGACATAGATGGAAATTTAATTGCTAAGAAACTCTATAAAGAGATAGGAATTTCTCGTTGGACTATTTTTATTATCAAACTAGTAGATCGCTATGCACTAAATTATTACAACAAATTTGCTGAAATCTATCGAAAAGGAAACCTAATAGAGAGTAGAGAAACCCTAGAAACACTTGCTAAACGCTACAAACTTAGCCAAACTGAAAAAACTCGCTTAGAACTTGATGTAATTCAAAAACATCCAGATAATGAAGCTTTGGTTAACAATTATAAAGAAATCTTGGCTCTATACTATCGTAAACCTACAGAAGAAGCACTATTATTTAAGCGTAATCGTATAAGGACTCTAGCCTCACGTCATCAAATCCCTGCTCAACTTTTTGATAACCTAGACCAAATGCTTAGGCATCAAACCCAGGAAGTATCTGTACCAGACTTTGTTTCCCAGACACAAGTGCTTATTACTAATTTATTATTAAATGATAGTGATTGCCAGTTAACGGAATCAGACCTAAAACAGCTTTTAGAAGCTAGAGCAAAAGCCTTGCTACAACATTATACAAAGTTTGATGATATGTTGATGGATTTAGGCAAAGGCTATAGTGGAGAAAAAGCCCAGCTCTTTAGTATTCTTGTTGCTCATCTAGAAAGGTTTCAGTCATCCTATGAAATTATTAATGGTGTTGCTTTTATTGATGATTATCCATTAGTAGAAGAACAACTCTATCTCCTAGCACGAACTCAAGATGTTATTGATAATATTCAACCAAGTTTTTTTGATGAACTAACTTTTCGTAATATAGAAAGACAGTATCTTAATCGTTATGGTCAAGAACGTTTACGTAAGCTTAAAGAAGGTATAAAAGAAATTATTAATGGTGAACTTTTGCCTAATGAGTTAATAAAGGTTATTGCTAAAATTAACTCTGAAGCACGCCTTAGACGGTTAATAGATACTTACTTACGCGAATGTGTAAGAGATGTTTATAAAGAACCTTTAACTAAGTTAGAACAAGAATCATTAAGAAAAGAAGTAAGCAGTAAGTTTAAAAAACAAGCCTTAATAGATGACCTTATTCCTTCAGAGCTTTTTGCTGCTGCTATATTTTCTTTAAGAGAAGAGTATCTTTACTTAAACGATTTACTACCACAAATTGTCAGTAACCGAGATCGACAGTTACGAGATGATTTTTTAGAAAATAGTGATTTAGATAGATTCCGAACAGAGGAATTAGAACAACAATATTTTCGTTCTTATAAGGTAAGCTCAGAAGTGTTGGAATGGTTTGCTAAAGAAATTCGAGGGTAGTTTAAGAAGTACAAACCCTATCCTTTACCTCACCTAATAATCTAGCTGATAAATAGTGCGTATATTTTGATTAAATTCTTGTTGTGGCTTAATGCTTGGGTTATAATTTCTTTCATCGTCATTTTTTCTTGCATTTAAATTTTAAGCAATAACTTTAATAGATATATAAACAGATATTTTTATATTCCACAGACTTATATAGTACATGCTTATCACTAAACTATCAGATTATAGTAATAACCAACTAAATCCTCAATTGGGATCGAATCATGAAAAAGTGTTCTTCATGTGGGCGGGAATTGCAGGAACAAACCACTTTTTGTCCTTTTGATGGCAAAAAGTTAGATGCTCCAGAACTCGCAGATATAGACAAGTTTATTGGCATGGTTCTTGATGGCAAGTATTGTGTTGAGTCTAAAATCGGTCAAGGCGGTATGGGCAATGTTTACAAAGCTAGGCATGTTCATATGGATACAATGGTGGCAGTGAAAATCTTACACCCACACCTAGTTTCTGACCAAACTGCTGTAGAGAGATTTCGACGAGAAGCAAGAGCCGCAATTACTGTTAATCACCCTAACGCAATTCATGTGATGGATTTTGGAGTAACTGGCGATAAGACTGTCTATCTAGTAATGGAGTTTTTAGAAGGAGTTAGTTTACGTAAACTTTTAGAAACAGAAAAATATTT
>JAHFUF010000317.1:2803-6316 GCA_023265235.1 Blastocatellia bacterium | reverse complement strand
GTCTAGTGATTCTCAGGTACTAAGAAAGTATCAAGATCAAGAGCTTAGCGGAGTAAACTTACTACCTGATATGAGGCTATTTTATACTGAACGTCAGATATTTAGTAGGTCGCTTGAACTCTTAGGGATTAATACAAAAACACTTCAATATAATGGGTTTGTTTATTCCAAAGAAACATTTAGAGAAAATGGTTTTATTACTTGGATTGAGGCTAACAGAAAACAGTTTAGTGGTATTGTTTCTATTCCTAAGAAAGAGGATTTAGAGAAAGATCCTCTACGTTTTGTTAGTAGGTTACTGGGATTAGTTGGACTTAAGCAACATAGGACTGGTAGAGCTAGTAAGGGTACATATCAGATTGATACTGACTCCCTTACTTTTATCAGACAGATAGTTGCTAAACGCTCTATGGCTTCCTTGGTTGATGGTACTTATGGTGCTTATGGTGATGCTGATTATGGTGCTTAATAATCTAGGCTCATAACACAAATAGGCTAAACCCCCTTGGGAACACTATTGCTTATAATAAATAATGGTAATGATTAGTGTTCCAGTAAGATAATTAGTTTACTTGGTCAGAATATAGGTTAAATACAGGTTAAACATAGCCATATTTTAATCAAATAACTTTGGCTTATGGTTGGCTATTGGCCATAATGTGATAAAGATTTACCATTACGTTAATTATAATATAAAGAGGAAATTATGGGGCATAAAACTAAGAAAATGAAAATCCGTACAATGGAACGTAGGCAAACACCACAAGGATGGCAGCAACCACAACCAGTAAAGAAAAAAGAAAAACCCTTATCCAAGCAATTGCCTATTTATATAACTAGTGAAGTAGTTTCTCACGATTTTTGACAACAAGAAAAATTACTTGAATTTAATTATATAAATAGATAATATAATATATAAAATAGATAATCATTTTCAAGTAAACAAATGAAATTAGATATATTTTTTGCTCAAAACCCAATATTTAGATGGCAAATTTTCTCTAGCTTTCTTACTAGTAATGGTTCAACCAACCTTCCTTCTCAAAGAACTTTGCTTGCTTATCATCACAAAGCAGGTAATATTGTTATGATTCGTCGAGGGCTTTATGCTTGTGTTCCTCCAGGAGAATCTCCTAACCAAATATCAATAGATCCTTATTTAATAGCTGCCTACTTACATAATGATTCTCTCTTGGCTTATCACACAGCTTTATCTTTACATGGCTATGCTTATTCTCTGAGGTCTGAATACTGCTATTTGACTCACCACTTTGCTTTACCCTTTTACTTTAGAGATATTGTCTACAAGCCTGTTGCTTATCCAAATTCTTTACTCAGAAGAAAACAAACCTCTTTTGCTATCCAAACTCTTTACCGTAATGGCTTGCCTATTAAGCTGACATCTTTAGAACGTACAATGGTAGACCTACTAGATCGCCCTGATTTATCTGGTGGTTGGGAAGAAATTTGGCGTTCACTACAAACTGTTCAGTACTTCAATTTAGATATACTTATTGACTATGCTTTGCTCTTAGATAATGCAACAACCATTGCTAAAGTAGGTTTCTTTCTTGAACAACACAAAGAACGGCTAATGGTTACTTCTTTACATCTAACTCGCTTACTTGCCCGCATACCAAAACAACCTCACTACCTTACTCCTAAATTGAAAATAGGATCTTTAGTTCATAAATGGAATTTAATAGTTCCTCAACATATATTGTTAAATCAATGGGATGAATTATGATTGACAGACAGTTTTTGCTTGCTCAAGCTAACTCTACTGGTTTCAGACCTGAAGTTTTAGAAAAGGTTTATCATCTGCTTACTTTGCTTAATGAGTTATGCCAGCATCCTTTTCTAAAAGATCGTTTTGCATTAAAAGGCGGCACAGCTTTAAACCTTTTTCTCTTTTCTTTACCAAGGCTTTCTGTCGACATAGACCTTAATTACATTGGAGCAATATCTCGTGATGAAATGCTTAAAGATCGCCCTCAAGTAGAAGCTGCTATTGAAGCTGTTTGCCAGCGAGCTAATTTCCAAATTCGCCGTGTTCCAAATGAACATGCTGGCGGAAAATGGTTACTACGCTACCAAAGTGCCCTTGGCCAAATGGGTAATTTACATATAGATATTAATTTTTTACTACGTCTTCCTTTATGGCCAATAATATATTTAGATTCTTGCTCTCTTGGCACCTATCAAGCTAAACAAGTACCAGTACTTGACCCACACGAACTAATAGCAGGTAAACTTGCTGCTTTATTTTCTCGCAATGCCACTAGAGATCTTTTTGACGCTTACCAGCTTATTTCTTATACCTCTCTAGAAAAAGAAAAATTACGTTTGGCTTTCATTATTTATGGAGCAATAAACCGCAAAGATTGGCGAACAGTTTCAATTAATGATTTAGCTTTTTCTTTACAAGACCTAGAAAGTCAATTGCTTCCTTTGTTAAGTACTAGCTATCGTGCTACTTTGGGACAAACTAGCAATTGGGGGCAAAATATCTTATTAGCTTGTCAACAGCACTTTAATTTCTGGCCTCTAGATGCCAGAGAACAAGAATTTCTTGACCTATTACTTGATCAAGGGCAAATTGTACCTCAGCTTATTACCCAAGATCAAAATCTTATTAATTTGCTACCTAACCACCCTGGCTTACTTTGGAAAGCACTCAATGTTAAAAATTTTCGCGGGTTGAAATAATAACTGGTAGCTATATAGAGGGTGTTGCAGAATTCAAAGCAATTAAAATCAATGGTTTTACATATTTGAGCAAATTGTTTTTTACCATTAAAACTAAAAAAACGCTTTACTAATGCGCTAAGTCCTTAATTTTCAATAAATATTTGCGCGACATGCTCTAGTTACAACAATTTCTTACAAAAACTTTTGAAATTGGCAATGGAGTAGAAATGAATCTTACAGAACAAGAAAAAGAGTTAGTTAATATCACCTACCAAAATAATTTTCGTCTTATTAGAACCAACTATGAAAAAGAACTAGCTCAAATAACTGCAACTTATCCAACTAACTCTCATGGTTACTACATTGATTCCCTAATTCATTATGCTCAAGAAGATGTAGCATTATTTATACATACTTATATACAAGTTTATAATAAACAAAATAAATACCCTGATCAGCAAACTATACATGAGATTTTTGATGAAATAAATATTAAAGCAAAACACTACGTTGATAAATTTGAAAGGGGCTATTCAAGTGCAGTTTCTCCAATACCTAAAGAACTATTAGAAGGTATTAAAGAAGAAATGCTTAATGAATTAAGACAAATATGCAGTGAGGCATTACTGCCTTTAAGACAATTCCAAACAGAAAAAAAATTAGAAAATGAGAGCAAATCAGAAATCAAAAAAACTATCAGTGAAGGGGTATGAAGTCCAAAGGGACGAAAACGTACGCTAATGAGTGTCAGCGTTTTCTGAAGCTTAGTTTAGTAACCTAAATTGGCTTTTATGACTTGCTTCGTTCTAAGTGTCTATTAAT
>JAHFUF010000317.1:0-2793 GCA_023265235.1 Blastocatellia bacterium | reverse complement strand
TCTTCGGTTATGTAGGTATTAACGGTTTTGATACGCTCAAAGCTCAAAAGGCTAACTCATTGATTATAATAGCTTAGTTTCTTAGCGTACGTTTTCGCTCTTTTGGACTTTATACCCCTATTCTACAACGTACAGAAATTATATGTTGTATATTACTTAATAAGCGTTCAGAGCAAATACCAGGAAGCACTTTGTCTATGGCAATTGAGGCTGGAATGCCAATAGTTTTACATTTAAGACAACATACTGATAGTGATAATTTTAAGCGTTTAATAGAACTACTTTTGGATGGTTGTTTATTTGAGCTACCACATAGAATGTTGAAGAAACGCCAAAACTATTTTGTTCAAAATTTCTATTATAAAGTAGTAGAGTATACTTCCTTACTATGGGATGATATAAATAGATCGCCTATAACTATTAATGGTGAGCCAATAAATCATAGATATGGCATTAAATAATCTTAAATCTTAACACCTAGGAACAACAATGACTGAAAAGCCTAATTGGAAAATTTTTAATGGTACTCGACAGCCACACAGCGGGATCAAAAAGCTAGTAGGTGATCCTCCAAATTGGCGAAGTTTCAAAGGTATAGCACCTGAAGAAGAGTATTTTCTACCAGAAGAAAATGAATTTGAACGACGATATGGAAAACATACTGAAGCCACAGGAAGCACTCTTAATATTGATCCAGAAATTATAAATTTAGTTAATGCGGCTCTCTATCTACGTCGTCCACTTTTTATCACTGGAAAACCTGGCTCTGGTAAATCTTCCTTAGCTTATGCCGTTGCACATGAGCTTAAACTAGGAAAAGTATTAAGATGGCCAATAACATCACGCTCTACTCTACTAGAAGGTCTTTATCACTATGACGCAATTGGTAGATTGCAAAATAGTAAAGACGGAAACACTCCAGATATCACACAATATCTACGATTGGGACCATTAGGAACAGCATTATTACCAAGAAAAGCACCTCGCGTTTTGCTAATTGATGAAATAGATAAAAGTGATATAAATTTGCCTAATGATTTACTTAATATTTTTGAAGAAGGAGAGTTCTATATTCCTGAAATTGCTCGCTTATCAGAAGATAAGCCTACAGAAGTACTTGCAAGTGATAGCAATAAGCCTATTAAATTAATCTTTTCTGAACAAGAACGAGGCTATATCAGGTGTTGTGAGTTCCCCTTTATTATAATGACAAGTAATGAAGAAAAAGAATTTCCTCCAGCTTTTCTCAGACGTTGTTTAAGGCTAACAATGAGCACTCCAACAGGAACAGAATTAGAAAATATTGTAAAAGCACATCTTGGTTCACAAAGCTTTGAACAAGCTAAAGAAATTTTTGAACATTTTGAAGACAAAAGCGAATCTCATGATTTATCTACAGATCAATTACTAAATGCTATATATTTAGTTTCTCGTGGTGCACGTCCAGATTTACTTATAGATGAAAATAATAAAAATTTGTTATCAGCTTTACTAAAACCTTTATCCAATGATTAAAAGAGTAATTAAGGCATTAGAAGATTCAAAAATCGAACTTACCCATACAGAGATTGCTGATGCATTATGGCTTGCGCTTAAGATGAATCAGGCAGAGAAAGCCATAAATAAAGATGCCTTTGTTGATGAACAAGAAACACAAAATCCAAACAACTCTTTAAATCAAAAACCTGCTGTCGTTGATAAATCAACTAGTACTAATACTCCGCTTGCTTATAACAATAATAAAGAGAAGAAAGAAAAAGAGACTCAAGAACTTGCCTCTCTACACATACCTGCAAACAGGCTAACTAATTCAACAAATCAACAGGTTAAGAGTCGCCCTATAAGAATCCCAACAGAAAAAACTCTACCAGATCATTTAGGTATCTCACGTGCATTAAGACCTTTAATGCAAAAAACCCCTTCCAAAACAGAATTTATTATTGATGAGCCTTTAACAGTAAGGAGAATAAAAGAAGAAAATATCTGGATACCTGTACTAAAACCTGTATTAACACAACGTTATAACCTAGAACTAATAATAGATAGCAGTGAATCTATGAGCATTTGGCAAAAAACCATTGCTGAATTTGAGGTTTTATTACAAACGCATGGAGCATTTGGCAATGTAAAGTCTTGGTTGTTAGCTACAGACCAGACAGATATTCCATTAAGTAAAAAAACTAATAATTTAACTCAAAGCCCATCAAGAACCTACAAAAATTTAACTAATATCGATAGTAATCATTTAATACTTATTGTTAGTGATTGTGTATCTAAGGGTTGGTATGAAAATAAAGTAGCGAAACTTCTTAATCTTTGGTCAGAAACTAACTGTGTAGCGATTCTACAAGTTTTCCCTAAAACACTATGGCGACATACAGCACTAGATGAAAATATCATGGTAGAAATCCAAACCCTTGCAGGTAAGGTTAACTCAAAACTAAAAAGTCTGTTACTAGGTTTTGACCATTACCAACAATACGACGATGATAATACTGCTAGTAATAGTAATAAAAATAAAAATAAACTGTCTTATAGTGCTGCTATACCAATAATAACTTTTGATCCTACTATTATACATTCCTGGGCAAACTCTTTAGCAGGTATACCTAATCATTGGGTTGTAGGAACAAAATTCTTACTTGATAAAGTAATAGAAAACAATAAAAAAGAGGGCAAGTTTCAAAAGCCAGTAAACAGTTGATTGAAAATAATTCCTCCACCAGATAAGTTAAAGAAAGAAAGCAACTATCAAGAGGAGGAAAAGACCGGCAATGAAATATCAAAGAAGGC
>JAHFUF010000316.1 GCA_023265235.1 Blastocatellia bacterium | reverse complement strand
TGGGGGGCACTAGGAGAAAGTGTGAAACCGCAAACGCCACACAAACGCCAGGCTTGCGCTACAGCGTTGTAGTTAACACTACCAGAACCGTAGAGTTGTGCAGCAGCGTTGAGTGTGGCAAAAACAGCATCGCCAAACCCAGTGCTGGGAGTCATATACGTAGTAAGTGCTTTGTACCATATCTTTTCGGCTGCATCAGCACCAATGCCAACCATCGAGCCGCCCAAATGGTGTGTACCACCCTTAGCCAGCAAGTAGAACGCTTTGTTTGCAATGCCAGAATTAATATGTACCCCGCCATTGTCAGCCGTACCGAGATAACGCTCACTATAATGGTCTGGATCGTCATTAACAGTGAAACCCTTCTCTGAAGCTCTGTGGGGGTCGTCCATATAGCGAAAAGCATCACCTGGAGTATTTGGTGTGTAGTTATCCTCGCCGTTTAACCATGTATTGGCACTCTCACCTTTGACGTATCGCTCGGTCATTGCCCCGAACACATCTGACATAGACTCGTTTATAGCACCCGACTCATCAAAGTAATTCAATCCTGCTGTTCGCTCTGTAACCCCATGAGTTATCTCATGGCCAGCAATATCGAGTGTGGGAAACGGTGAAAATGTAACACCATCTCCGTCACCATAAGTCATATAGCTGCCATTCCAGAAGGCATTATTGTAATTGGAACTATAGTGAACTCTTGAACCAATAAGCCCCGTCACGCCATCAGCCGAGACAAAAGAGGCTGGGCCGCCCACACCATCAATGCCATTGCGATTGTGTATGTTAAGGTAATAGTCGTAAACTTTGCCCGAGCCATAATGAGCATCTACACCTGCTCGTTGGGCTGCTGAATCCCAAAAATTATTGGTATCAGTAAAGCGAAATAGGCCAGAACCTATTGATGTGCCTGTACTATTGGCATTGTCAAAGGTGCCTATCTTACGAGTTAGGTCTTCCATATAGTAAGTGCCCGACGAGTCACGAAAGGTATTAATACTCACCGTACCGCTATAAAGAGAGTTTCCAGTACCAACAGTAGCCTGGGTTTGAAGGTTGTCATAACTAAATAGAGTTTTGCCTGAGTGAGCATCGATAAAGTAAACAGGCATTGCTGTATCAGCACTGCCATCTTCGCGGTGCAGTTGCACACGATAGACAAGATGGTCATGATTTTTGCGGCGTAATACCAACATATCTACTTTGGGCGTAGATGTAAGACATTCGGCACAACCATATTCGGAAATAGCTTTATTGGTAGCTTTAGATATAGACAAATCTGGCTGTGTGTTAACTTGCAGTCCCTTAACAAGCGAATCAGTTACTGTAGAAATAGAGCCATCCGAGTTTAAGTGCACAATTACTTGACCACCAAATACTGGCACACCTTGGAAAGTTTGCTGTAAGCGAGTATGGGCAATTGACATCTCATCAATCAAAACCTGTGATACTTTCAGATCTTTAATGTTGTCTATGCCATAGTCGGCAATATGCTGCTCCAAGTAACTAAAGCTGAGAGATTCAGCTAAGTTTAGCTCCTTTTGTGTTCCCTTCTGGAACATCTTTACTGTTGCTGTTGAATTATTCTGAAGTCCAACGATAGCTAGAAACGATATAACTAAGACCACTACTAGGAGTCTAATATTTCTCATTTTTTCCAATTCCTTTTTTTAAAATCTGGTAATGTTGCTATATGAGATTATATTCAGTTAAAGTTCAATATATGTCTAGTCAACAATCCGGATTAAAATTAAATTCTTTCATCTAGTTAAAGATACGTTTGGCTTTTGGGTAGATAGACACTTCGCTAGCGCGAGCAGGTGGCTCAGTGAAAAGTCATTTTCTAGTAATAATGGATTGGTGCAGCCGATATGTAATATTTTATTATTAAAGTTTGCCATCTGAACCAGTAGTTTCTATAATGAGCAAAGTTCAAGTAGCAGGAGATAATTATGGCATTAACTTGTCGTCAATGTGGTGTAATTGGTAGTGTAGTAGACACAATCTGTCGTAATTGCGGTACAGTTTTAACCAATGGCTTAATGCCTGCAATTAATAACCCTGGTTCAATTGCCTATTATGATGGCAACCATATGCCAGGACAAACACCACAATCTGGGAATAATTCTAACGGCCAATATAACCCTTATCCTAACAATGGGCAAAATTGGCAAAACCAATATCAAAACAATAATTTACCTTCCTGGCAAGGCCAGTCTCAACAACCCAATTGGAGTAACCCTGTTTATCAGCAACAATATCCTCAACAACAATATCCTCAACAACAGTACCCTCAACAACAATATCCTCAACAACAGTATCCTCAACAACAATATCCTCAGCAATCTCAAGCGCAACAGCAAGTACCTCCAACGCAAATGCAAAAATGGTCTGGTCAAGCGCAATCACCTTGGGGGCAGCCTCAGCAAGTTTTTATTGTTAATAATGTGCATCCAGTGGGGCTTTATCAAGAAAGAAAAAGCCCTGGGCTTTCAGTTTTGCTAAGCTTTTTACTTACTGGTGCTGGACAGCTTTATAATGGACAAGTGGCAAAAGGTATATTAATGTTAGGCACTTGCGTAATTTTATGGGGATTTCTACTTGGCTGGGTGGTTACTCTTTGGTCAATTTACGACGCCTACATTACTGCTAAAAAGATTAATTCAGGACAAAGAGTTTAGCTATCAATAGTTTAATTAGTATTTTTTGAGAAAATAGAACTAAGTTACTTAGGGCTAATAAAAAAATAAAGAGCGAGCGTGTAGTCGCTCTTTAGTATTATTCTGAGGGTAAACATTAAACTGTTTTAAGCTGTTTGTTGTAAGGGTTGTAGTAAAAGCCGCTCGGCTTGCCTCACTATGCTTCGCTTACGTGAAATTGCCAAACAATAGCGAGAAAGCTTTTGACATACTGCCATCAACTCTAAATCACCAGTAAAAGGTTCTAGGACTAGCATCTCTGGTTTAGTAAAAGACTGTACCAAAAATTGCAGTAAGCTAGATTTTTCACTATTTCCTATTACTGATAATGAGTTATTAGTTGTTGCAATAAGAGAGCGATTAATTAATCTGGTTTCTGTAACAAAAGGAACAGAATCAGGAGTACCTTTACTTGCCCATAAAATGGCTAAAAATGGATCGTTATTATCTAATGATTTTTCTGTACGTGTTTTTTGCCAAAGATAAGTAGTATGATAGCTTAAGCCTGCTTTAAGTAAAGCATCTACATAGGTTCCAATAGATTCTAGAGGGCTAAATACTAACATTGAGCTATGTTCTTTCATAAAAAGCTCAGTGTAAGAAATCCAACTAGTGTTTGGATGACAACGTTCTTGGATTTTCTTTTGTTGTGCACTAGTTTTAGTATTACTAGTTGGATCAGCGATCACTAGATCAAAGCTACTAACAATATCACCACTATCACTAGTTTCTTCAGAGTTATCTAAACACCAAGGAAATTCTCCGTGTAACACCGATAGATAGGGTGTGTGAACAACTGAGTCACAACCTATAGTATTAATTTTGCGATTTGCAGGTGACTGGATCATAATTAACGTTTTAGTCACTATCTGTAGTATTGTAGAGGATTACATAGACAATCTATAGAGATGCTCCAATAAAGTCAAGAACAAATATCTACCATTAACACATCATTTAGTGGTTATTAAAAATTATCACTCAGTATCTAGAAAAAATTTAAGTCTAGCAGTGATCAAATGATCTCAGCTAGACTTAAATTAATGATCAAAATTAATCTATTTTTTATTTAGACTTGATCTTGAAATTAGCTTTACTTACAGTCATAAAGCTCAATCCACTGGCTGTTCTTGTTACTAATGCTATGCGTGCAGTCTTGCTTTTAATTGCAGGAACTTTCCAGGTAAACATACGATCTGTTGAGGTTAACCCAGTAGTTATTATCATAGGAAATGTTACGCCACTATCTGTAGATAGTAAGAGATCAAAGCTTGCTGGTTCAACATTTTGTATTTGCCATTTGATCTCAAAACTACTACCACCATTTAGTTTTTCTTTGCCAACAGGGGAAAGTAACGTAATGGTTGGGTTTATCACAGTAAAAGCATCTTTAGTGCTAACAAGAGCATTTGTAGTGGTTAAAGAAAGTACACCACTACGAGCATTATTTGGGACTATTACAACAATTTCAGTAGGTGAGGAAAAAAAGAATTTTGCCTGCTCACCACCTATACTAATTGCAGTAGTTTGAGATAGCTCTTGACCTTTAATAGTGATATTTGTACCACTTGGGCCGCTCATTGGTGAAAAACTGTCAAGAATAGTTGAAAGTGGGCTTCCATCTAATCTTAAGTAGTAAGTCTCATCATTACCATCGATTTCATCTTGATATGAAATATATGTACGACCACCAGAATCAGCTACCAAAGTAGGTACCTGGGAAATTGTATTATTATTAGTAACGTTAATGGCTGGTAAAAAAGTATTTCCTTGATCAGAGGATTTAGCCAAAAAAATATCAGGATTACCTGAAGATCTGTCCATCCAAGCAACATAAACTTGCCGATTAACAGCTAGGATGGTTGCATCATTAGAGGTTTCTGTTGTTTGAGACACATTTTTAGGGTTGTTAAAACTTACCCCATTATTTATAGAGCTAGAAGCAAAAATTTCAAAACGGCTACCTTGATCAGGAAGGCTAACTGTCATTGCAGCATGAATTACTCCATTACCTACAGCAGTTAGTGTAGGTCGAATAGCAAAACCTAGATCACCTGAAACAATCCCTCCATCAGTAAAAGTGTCAAACCCATTACTAGATTGCTTTATCTCAATACGACATTTACCACTACTACAGCTTTCATAAGCTAAATAACTGTTTCCATTATTATCACTAGCGGCAGCAGTAGTAAAAAGATTTCTGCCACCATCACTAGCAACTGCTGTTGGAAAAGAAAACCTCTCGCCACCACTAGCAGATTTACTAGCAAAAACTTCAAACTTTGCAGCACCAAGTGACTTTGCTCCATCCCAAAAAACTACTACCTCGCCATTAGGGTTAGTGATAATGCTAGGTAACTCAGAAAATTGTATTTCTGGCGATAACAAAATAGGCTCAGAAAATGTTGCTCCTCGATTAGTTGAGCGACTATACATAATCCCACACTCTGTTGTAGGGCATTCTTGCCAAACAATATTAATTGTTTTATCTGGAGAGATAGCAATCTCTGGATTAATACTTAGATTATCGCTTTGAGACACATCTACTGGTCGAGAAAAGTTATTCCCATTATTTGTAGAGTTAGCAAAAAAAATACGTAGGTTGCCTTGTGAATCATCTCCCCAAACGCTATAAACTATATTCTCTTTATCTAAAGCTATATGAGGTTGAATACTACGACTAACAGATTGAGAAATATTTAGTGGAAGACTAGGCGTGTTTTGTGTAGGAATAACATTAAGACGTAAAGTGGAAGTAGTTTTTAGCCCATCAGTAGTTAGTAAAGTAACAATTACTGGATGAGTGCCAAGAGGAGTGTTATTTGTAGTTCGTGCACGTACTATAACCTCTTGTTTTGCTGGAGTTTTAAGGTTCTCAAACTCAAAACTGATTGTATCTGTATCAGAATTAGCACTAGCAGTAAACAGACTACTAGTATTAGCAGCTAAACGAAATTGAGTTCTTTGGCCAGGAGCAATGGTTTGAGAAGGATTAAAAGGAGAAAGTATAAAACTATTAACTGATTCAAAAGGAAGTAATTTTTTTATACCATAAACATCTGGGTCTTTACCGCTACGATCATCGCCCCAGTTAAAGAAAAACCCTGGTTGGCTATTAAGCGCGCTCATTTGGTTATAGTCACCATGGTAATTGCCTCTAATATTAAGAGGGGTAGTTAACACTCCCCAATTAGCATTAGAAATACGTTGATTAGCGCTAAAACTTAGTCCACCATCATTAGAAGTTGTAGCATAAACCTCTAACATCCCATTAAATAAAGGATCATTACGTCGGTCATACCACATAGCCCCCACTGTCCCATCTATTGCAGTTGCGATAGATGGCATAAATTGATCTGTTATAGTATTGTCATCATTGAGTTTAGTGGGTTTACTCCAAGTTACCCCTTGGTTAGTAGAACGAACGATTAAAACATCTGCTCTATCCTGTGAGTTAGTAAGAGAAGAGGCATTAAAGAAAATATAAAGAGTTCCTCGTTTAGGAGAGTTACTAGTATCAACAGCTAAACTTGGCAGTCCATTAGCCTCAAAGTGACTATTAAGCAATGTCCCAAGCAATTCATAAGTCTTTACTATAGCCGCCGCTCTAGGTTGAGAAAAAGT
>JAHFUF010000315.1 GCA_023265235.1 Blastocatellia bacterium | reverse complement strand
CCTAGCTCCTGGTGAAGCTAGCTCTACTTTTATTTCTCCTAACTCTCAGGGTGGTGTTAATACCTATCAAATGCCTTTCCGTCTAATTTGTTATGATATTGAACAAAAATTAATCGACTCTAAAAAACCAGATCTTAGCGCACCAAACACCCTAGATTGGCATACAAGAGTAATTTTTGATGATAACCAAAAAAAATTTGATGGCGATATTCATCTTAATACCCCGGTAGACTTTCGTGGCTATCGTTTCTTCCAAGCTAGTTTTGATGAAATGACTTCCGCTCGTAGTATTACACTTTTGCTAGTGCCAAAAGATGGTCAAGGCCAATCTCAAGAGGTAACACTTAAACGTCCAAGCCCTAAAAGTAATGGTTCAGTAGAAGTTCCAGGATTAGGTACAGTACGTTGGAAGGATTTTTATTCAAACTTTCAATATGATCCAAAAGCAGGTAAACCCTTTTCTGGAGATGGCAGTTTCTCAAGACCTGTAGCAGATGTTGAAGTTTTGCTTGCTGATGGAACGATAAAAAATGTTTATGGTTTTCCACAATCAATGATGGAGTCAGTTAAACAAGCTCCTTTTTTAGCAGAAAAAATTAGTCTAGGAAATTATGATGTATTTCTTAAAGACTTTGAAAAGGTTTCTCGCGCTCACACCCTACAAATTCAATATGATCCAGGAGTAAACATTATATATTGGGGCTGTGCGTTTTTAGTATTTGCCTTACTTATGACATTTTTCTTTTCACATGAAAGAATATGGGTTTATATTAAAGCCGGGCAAAATAATGAGTTACACGTTCATTTTGCTGGTAGTACAAGCCGTAATAAACCAGCATTTGATCTACGTTATGGAAAACTTTTAAGACTCTTCCAGGGTATGTTCAAAGAAGCTTCTTTACTTAAACTAATCAAACCTGAAGAAAAATTAAGCAAAGACTAAAGACTAGATATCAAAGTTTTTTAACCTATTAGAAAAAGCGGCAAGCTATAAGCAAGCTGCTTTTTTAGTTTTTGATCTCTGTATGCTTATTTGCTGCTAGATCCTCTAGAGTTACTAAGACATTTTATGGATAATTCGTTTTGCGATTAATCTCGCGATTTTATTTAAACATATTTTATAAGGAGGTTTTTGTGAAAAAAACATTTTTTCACTCTATTTTAGGAGTGCTTTTATTTGTACTATTAAGTTTAACAAATGTAGTCGCTCAGACAACTAGCACTCAAACAACTAGCTCAGTTGTAAAGTTTAGAATCTATTTAAGAAGTAATGTTAGTGTTGAGATGGGAGCCACGGTTATTTCTAAACCTGGTTTTCCAGCATATAGAAGCTCATCAGTATTAGTTCTTAATGGAACAGGACAGACAGGTAAGACTTTTAATGCTTTAGCACAATCAGTTCTTGCCAGTGATGCAAATGTTTCTAAAATGGTATTGCTTGACTATCCTGGTCACGGTAACAGTGGATTTCCAGTAGGCAATGTAAAATTTGGTGATCTTACTATGGATGATTATGTCACTGCTTTACTTGCTTCTTTGGAACAGCTTGAATATAGACATATTAAAGTAAATGCACTTCTAGGACATAGTTTGGGTGCTGAAATAATTCAGATGGCACAAACCAGACTAGTAAATAGAGGCGACAGTTTACGCAGACAATTTGGAATTAAATCTGCTGTTTTTATTGTTCCAGATATTGCTAGCCCCCTACAATGGGTAGCTATTGATGCTGGTGCAGCAGATCCACTTGCTGCAAACTTTGTAAGAACTGATCCTACACTTGGAAGCATTTTTGATCTTTTAACAACTCCTGGTGGGCCAGACACATGGGTTGGTCTTTTTTATGGTAACCTCACAGGCGCGATTGTTCCTGGTGCTCCAACTCCAGCCCAAGCAATAGCAAATGGTTTTATTTCTTTTGATTCAGGTGCAATGGTAAAACAATTGATTGGTTTGCCAGACACACCCGGTGGCCCAAGAAAACCACGCCCAACTATTAACGCTAATACATTTTCCAGAAGTAAAGGTACTATAGCAGGCGTTGTAGCTCTTGAGCAAGATGGTTTGTATGTGTTTCCTGATGAACACAGGGCTGTTTATAGGTTTGTTACTGGAGATCAAACTGATAATCTTTTCTTTACCTTTACTGGCTCTAACACAGTTCATAATATCCATACTATAACCCCAAGCATATATAATGGCGTGATAAAAAGAGTTTTGTCTACAGCAAGTCAAGATGACTATCGTACTTATAACAATAATAATGATAGTGGTGATAATAACAATGTTGATGTTGATGCTGGCAAAGATGAGAACTAAAAGTTAAATATTTCTTATAGAAAAAACTTCTAGAAGGAATTATTTAGGCTTTACGCAAATTAATTTATAATTACTATAGGTGTTACTATAACTAAGGATTAGATTCTAGCTGTAGTAACACCTGTTGTTTTTGGGCTTTAACTAGTTAGGTTTACTAGGAAGAAAACGAAAGAAAAATTGCTTTTCCATCAAATATCTAGCCTCATTTGCAATCAAATATCCCCTAGGGCACAATAGGCAAAAGATTTTTTACCCAGGAGTTTATATGCAATCTTCTGATAATGTTAGAGTCGCGCTTGTTACAGGTGGTAGTCTAGGAATTGGTTATGCTACCGCGCTAATGCTCTTAAAAGAAGGACTAAAAGTAGTAATTTGCTCTCGCCGACAATCAGAGTTAGACAGTGCAATAGGAAAACTAAAAGAAATTGGTGGCGATAGGATCGCAGGAAAAACTTGTGATGTTCGCAAATATGAAGAAGTCGCAAGTCTTTTTGAATTTGTAGAAAAAACCTTTGGTGGCATAGATATTTTAGTAAACAATGCTGGAGTTGGTTTGTTTGCTAGTGTCGAGCAAATGGCTGTAGAAGAATGGCATACAGTAATTGAGACTAATCTTAATAGTCTGTTTTACTGCTCACATGAAGCTATTCCTCGTATGCGTAAACGTGGCGGAGGCTATATTTTTAATATTGGAAGTCTAGCTGGGAAAAATGCTTTTCCTAATGCCTCAGCTTACAATGCTTCTAAGTTTGGGTTAATTGGTTTTTCTGAAGCAATGATGCAAGAGGTTCGTTATGATAATATCCGTGTTAGCTATATTTTACCTGGAAGTGTAAAAACTTCTTTTAGAGGCTCAAATCCAAATGACCCCAACTCAGACTGGAAACTAGACCCCGAAGATGTCGCCCAAGTGGTGATAGATCTACTACATCATAACCCTCGCAGCCTTCCAAGTTGTGTAGATATACGTCCCTCTAAGCCTAAGAAATAGAAAGATATAAGGAAAAATTATGCCAGTATTTAATACCTATGAAGAAGAATTAGAAAAACATGAGTTTATGCTGGGTAAATGTCGCGGACGCTTAGCCGTAACTCTTGACATCTTGACAGACGCGCTTACCCTAGTAGGAATGCATGGGGTTTATTGTCATAACAGCCGTTTTCCTAACAAACCCAAACTAGATATTGAACAAGTCCTCAAATATCTAGAAGATAGCAAAGAATTAATTATCAGTGTGATGGAAGAAATCAAAAAACAAAAAACATTGGAAAAACCAAATTAACGCCCAGAGATAAATCACTGGGCTACTGTCAAATACCCCTAACAGGGCATTAAAAACTTAAAACTCTTTTAGAACCAACGGGTTACAAAGCAAATTCCATGTATATCAAATTAATGTGGCGGCGAACTGTTCGCCCTTTTTCAAAAATAACATGCAAATTTTAGTAGGAATTGACACTGGTGGTACATTTACAGACTTTGTTGCTTGGCACAAAAAAGGAACGCTGACTTTTAAGCTCTCTTCAACCCCTCATAACCCAGCACAAGCTATTCTAATAGGACTAAAACAAATACATGAAAAACTACAAGGAACTAGCTACCAAGTAGTGCATGGAACTACTGTAGCCACTAACACTCTACTTGAGCGCAAAGGCGCGAAAACCGCATTAATAACCACCGCAGGTTTTGAAGATATACTTGAAATAGGCCGTCAAGCCCGCCCAGAAATCTACAATTTTAATGTCACTCGTACCCCGCCATTAGTACCAAGCGATTTGCGTTTTGGTGTTAAAGAACGAATTACTTTTGATGGCAATATTTTAGAAACACTTGACGAAACTGAATTAGAAAATATCCTATTAGAATGTCAAAACAAAGAGGTTACGGCTATTGCAGTATGTTTACTTTTTTCATTTGTTAATCCAATTCACGAAAGAAAAATTGCTGAAAAACTAGCCCAATATTTTCCTATTTCTTTGTCATCTGTGATTTTGCCAGAATATCGTGAATACGAGCGAGCATCAACTGTAGTAATTAATGCTTATTTGAGCCATAAAGTAGGTGAGTATTTATCTTTGCTAAATAAAAGCTTAGACAAGGTAGTAGACAACATGCCTATTTCCTTACGAGTAATGCAGTCTAGTGGTGGGGTGATTTCGGCAACTGTTGCAAGTCGCGAGCCTGTGCGCACAATTTTATCTGGCCCAGCAGGAGGCGTATTAGGTGCAAGCCTACTAGCACGCGCTGCAGGTTTTAAGCAAATTATTACTTTTGATATGGGAGGCACTTCTACTGATGTTTCCTTAATAGATGGTGTTCCTAGCACCACAAATGAAGCTAGTATTGCTAGCTTGCCTGTTGCTGTGCCAGTTTTAGACATTCATACTGTTGGGGCTGGCGGTGGTTCAATTGCCCGTCTAGACAGTGGTGGAGCCTTACGAGTAGGCCCAGAAAGTGCTGGCAGTGTCCCAGGCCCCATTTGTTATGGTCAGGGTGAAGAAATCACTGTCACAGATGCAAACTTATTACTAGGACGTTTTGGAAGTAACAGCTTGTTAGGCGGAGAGCTAAAACTTGATTGTAAAGCAGTTGAAAAAACATTTGAAAAATTCGCTGCTGAAATCACCAAAAAAACTGGCCACACTACTACACCTATTAGTGTGGCCTTAGGCATTATTGCTGTAGCTAATGCCAATATGGAACAGGCTTTAAGAGTTGTCTCTATAGAAAAAGGCTATGATCCTCGCTACTTTACCCTAGTCAGCTTTGGTGGTGCTGGTGGATTGCATGTTGCTGAACTTGCCCAAGCATTAAGAATCCCTAAAATCCTTATTCCACCTGCACCTGGGGCACTTTCCGCGCTTGGTGGGCTAATGGCAGATGTTGTAAAAGATTATTCCCGTACCGTAATGATAAGTGCAAGTGATTTACATCAAGAAAAAGCATTGAAAATCTTTGATGAATTAACAAAAGTTGCCCAAAAAGATTTAATTGAAGAAGGTTTTATTGCTAATCAAGTTAAAATCTCTCGTCGCGTAGCACTTCGTTATAAAGGTCAATCTTTTGAACTAGAGCTTGATTGGTCAAACAAAGTGTTAGAGAAGTTTCACCAACTACATGAAAAACGATATGGTTATGCTGATTCTAGTCGAGCAGTAGAAATTGTTAGCTTAAAGCTAAGAGCCACTGGCGTAACAATTAAACCACCTATCAAACGCAGCCGTAAAAGCTTATTAACAGCTAAGTCTGCTTTTTCATCTCAAGTTTATTTTCAAAAACGTGCTAGAGAAGTTCCTATATATCATCGAGAAACTTTGCCTATTGGATGTAAACTTGTTGGGCCATTAATTGTACTGGAGTATAGCTCTACAACACTTTTACCAGAGCAGTTTGAACTAGAAGTGGATGCTTTTTCTAATTTGGTTTGCAAATCCATAACCCCACCAATGAATCGATAATATAAGCCCACGGATGAATCGTGGCCTTAATTACAAATAAAAACCCCGGAAAGGTTAATTTCCGGGGTTTAATTTAGCCATAATAAAAAATAACCAAAGAGGTTAGAAAAAACTATTCAGGCTTCTCTCCAGCCTTAATTTCTTTTAGATCTTTCTTGTGAATTGCCTTGCTATCAGGTTGATTATATACCTCTGGATGTAGGTAAAAACCACGTTCCTTTTCATTCTTCTCAACTTCAACTTGGACACGATTAGCATTAGCAAATGGATCTTTACGTATTCCTGTTACTTGCCAAGAAACTTTGACATTAGGTTTATCGGTTTTGATTGTAAAATGACTATTTGACATTTCATCAGCAATAATTGCCTGAGCAAATTGTCCAACAACAGTCAATTGATAACGGAAGTCCTTATTGAGGGCTTCAAAGTAGTCAGGAAGTGTAACAACCGCTTCCCCATTTTTATCAGTAATAATATTACCGTTATAGATATTCATCATATCTGGTGATTCTACAAATGAGTGATAGAGGAATTTATTTTCTGGATCTAGT
>JAHFUF010000314.1:3270-6336 GCA_023265235.1 Blastocatellia bacterium | reverse complement strand
GTAGTCGGTTATTTTCTGATCTTAAGCGTGCTAAGGCTTGGATACCAATAGATGGGACATATAATCTTGGCCCAGGCCCAAGACAAGATTTAGAAACTCAAGACTTGCGCTATAGTCTTTCTACATGTATGTCTTGTGGGCTTTGTATGGAGGCTTGTCCGCAGTATAGTAGAAAAACGGCCTTTGTTGGCCCAGCAGTGATTAATCAAGTTCGCTTAATAAACCTGCACCCTACAGCAGCTATGAATCCTAATGAACGCTTAAATGTTATGATGAGCGAAGGTGGGGTACAAGATTGTGGTAATGCACAAAACTGTGTGCGGGCTTGTCCAAAACAAATTCCTTTAACAGAATCAATTGCTGATATAAACCGACAAACAACTTGGCAGGGCCTTTTAGGTTGGCTAAAACGGTAATTTTATGGTTATGAAAGTAGAAAAAATTTCTGAACTAACAATAGATCGTCTTTCTGTTTATCTACGTTGTTTGGATTTTCTAACAAACAATGGAGTTAAACAGATTTCATCTCAAGAACTAGCAGCACAACTTAATCTAAATTCTGCGCAAATTCGTAAGGATTTGGCTCAGTTTGGTGAATTTGGTGTTCGTGGAGTAGGTTATTCAGTAGGAAAACTTCGCGATTGCTTAAAACATATACTAGGTATAGATAGGCTCCATAAAATCGGCATTATTGGTGCTGGCAATTTAGGGATGGCAATTGCTGAATATGAAGGATTTTTTGGTACTAATTATAGTGTTGTTGCTTTATTTGATAGTGATATAGAAAAAATTAATAAAACTACCAAACGTGGGATCCCTATATTGGATGTAAAAGATTTAGCCGAGGAAATAAAGAAGTCTAGTATTGATATTATTGTCCTAGGTGTTCCTGCTTCAGTTGCACAAAGCGTGTTAGATCAAGTAGTTGCAATAGGAATTAAAGCTGTACTAAACTTTGCACCAATGCAGTTTTATGTTCCTGAAGGAGTTAAGCTTAAAACAGTTGACCTAACAGTTTCTTTTGATAGCTTGTCTCATTCTTTAGTAGCAAATGAACATGAAATAGGGTAAATATAGGGTAAATAGGGGTTTTTAGCTACCGTATAAATGGTTTTGTAATGAAGCTTTAGCACGCTATAATAACCGCTTCTAATAATTAATAGACAGAATTTTTTATGAAATCCGAGCAAGAATATAAACAAGAAATAGTAGAAATAGGGCGACGTCTTTATGAGCGAGGGCTAATTGTTGCTGGTGATGGCAATATTAGCATAAGAGTTAAGGACGGAATTTTGACTACCCCGCGTTCAGTCTGTAAAGGTTTTTTGAGCTTAGAAATGATAGTAAAAATGTCCCCTGATGGCACAACAAAATTGGATGGGACATATAACGCTTCTACAGAACTTCCTATGCATATGTTGATCTATCAAATGCGCCCAGATGTTAATGCTGTAGTGCATGCTCATCCTCCTTGTGGTACTGGTTATGCTGCCGCAGGCTTTGCTTTGGATAAGGCTTTGATCTCAGAAGTAATACTTACACTAGGTTGTGTTCCACTTGCTGGTTATGGCACACCATCAACTAATGAGATTACAGATGCTATGAAGCCATTTATAGGAAGACATGACGCTTTATTAATGGCTAATCATGGTGCTGTATCTTATGGTTCAACCTTAGAATCTGCTTATGGACGGATGGAGACACTAGAACATTTTGCTCGCATTAGCCTAGTTGCTAAACTTCTTGGTCGTGAACGTGAACTAGGTAAAGAGGAAGTAGACAAATTAATTGACCTACGCGAACGTGCAGGTTATATGTCTAGTGATAAACGCTGTCAAACTTGTAGTTTTTTATCAGATGAGAAAACCCCCCCTACTCAAGAAAAGCATAATGATGGGTTTGAGGAGCTAATTACTCTTACTCGTAGTGAGTTAATAGAATTAGTAAAACATGCTTCTCAACTAGCACAAGAAGGTTTAAGTTAATTTCATAGTTTTTGAAAGGCGAATTATGTCTAACAAAAATAATAAGCAGTTAGAAAATACAATAGTAGATGTAGTAGACTTTGGAATAGAAGTAGCAGAAGTAGCAGAAATAGCAACAGATGGTGTAGTAGAAGCAATAGTAGAAGGCGTGGTAGAAGTAGGACAAAGTGCTGTTGAAGCTATAATAGGTATAATAGTTGATTAAATATTTTAAAATTATAAGGAGTTCTAGTTATGATGGAAGCTCTTGGAATGATTGAAACTAAAGGGTTAATAGCAATGATGGAAGCGGCTGATGCAATGGTAAAGGCTGCTAATGTTACATTAATAGGTTATGAAAAAATCGGTGCAGGGTTAGTAACAGCTATTGTACGTGGTGATGTTGCTGCTGTAAAAGCCGCTACTGATGCTGGTGCTGCCGCCGCACGCCGAGTTGGTGAACTAATTAGCGTTCATGTAATCCCACGCCCACACCAAAGTGTTAATGAAAGCTTGCCTATAACACATGAAGCTCGTGGTAAAAAATAACCAAGTCTACACAATCAGGAGAATCATCTTAGTGTATTAACATGCTAGGGTAGGTTACTGTGAATTATGATATTAGCAAGAATTTGGGGAACAGTGGTCGCTACTAAAAAAGACCCTCGTTTAGAGGGTAAAAAGCTTTTAGTTGTCCGGCTTGTTGATGTAGAAGGACGTGACGAAGCAGGTTATTTAGTGGCACTTGACACTGTTGGGGCGGGTTTTCGTGAAACAGTTTTGATTGTGCAAGGAAGTTCTGCCCGTCTTGCTTATGGCTTAAAAGACTGCCCAGTAGATGCAGCAATTGTTGGTATTGTTGACACAGTAACCGTAGTTTAACCAATTACTGTAGGGGCGAACCTATGTGTTCGCCCTCTTATTATAAAATTATAAAAGGGCAGACACATAAGTCTGCCCCCTACTTGATGTTCATGCTTAATATTTCAGTAAGAAACTCAGATACTAACTGGACATAACCATTTCGCAGCGTTGCAGTAGTAAAGACTAGCTGTTCTTTAGCTCTAGTAATTGCTACATAAAGCAGTCGCCTTTGTTCGGC
>JAHFUF010000314.1:1703-3260 GCA_023265235.1 Blastocatellia bacterium | reverse complement strand
TATAAACCCTAGTAAACTCCAAGCCTTTTGAAGCATAAATTGTCATCATATGTACTGCATTACGGCGTGTTATTCCGTCTTGTTGTTGATAGAGAGCTGCAAAATCTAGAAACGTTACAATAGACTTTTCTAAAGACCCTGTACTAGGGTTTGGTAAATCAAACCGCGAGACAATTTCATCAAAATGTAAAAATGCTCCAAATCGATCAGCATTGCCATCACCTTCACGTAAATGCTCAATTTTTGCTTCTTCAATATGCCGCCTAAGTAAAGTTACATCATTGCCTTGTTCAATTAGCCTTTCAATTAAAGTTGCACTAGGGGCAGCCAAACGAATTAAACCCTCTTTGATTAAAATTGCTTGAGGATCAACCAAGCGATTATGCTCGGTAATTGTTCCTGCTGCAACAATATCTAAGCATTGCTCGCAGGCTGTGCGACGAAGCCTTGAAGCATGTTCTTTTTTTAACTTTTCAAAAACTTCTACTAAAGACAGAGTGTCATCATAGGCGCGATGTCTTTTTCCTGTATCGATAGAAAACATGCTAGCTAGAGCATCCAGACTTGCACCACGATCAGGAAATAGGCGTGAAGCCATTGGCAGAGTGTCAAATGTGCGATTTTCTAAGCGATGACCAGTTTCGCGCAGTTTACGCTTGATGCAGGGGAAATCAAAGTTATAGCCATTGTGAGCAATAAGGGTGTCTTGCCTAATAAAGCTTAAAAATGCTTCTATAATATCTCGAAAAGCTGGTGCATTTACTAGATCAATATCAGTAATGCCATGTACTTTAGCGGCATCAGGGGCAATAGGTCTATCAGGTTTTAATAATGTATGAAATTCTCCTACTGGTTTACCATTACGAACCCTGATAGCGGCTATTTCAATAATGTCATTAGTTTCTGTTTCTCTGTCTGTGGTTTCAATGTCAATGGCTACATAATCAGGGAGAAACTCAGCATTACCAAGCCAACTAGCTAATTGACAGAGCTTAAAAAGTAGTAAAGTTGCTGAAGGTTCAAAACCGCGCTCTGCTACAGAAAGTTCTTCAGGATTGACTACAATGGCATTTATATTACGTAGTTGTTCGCGTATTTTAGGACTATAATCTGTTCCTAAGTAAATCACTGTTTGACAGCTTTTGATTGTTTCTACTAGCAAGTCTAACTCACACCCATCTAGTGCAATTAACACAGGATTTACTGTTTTAGCCGTTTGAGATTGGGTTAAAAATTTATCTAAAGGCTTGTCTTGACTAGGAATTTGTTGTACTACAAAAGTATGTGCACTATAAGCTGTAATACCTAGTCCACGTTTAAGCATTTCCACAGCTAGAAAATTAAGCTGAGGGTTACTAGTAGACACTAGCACTGGTATAGAAAAAATACGTGCTTCAAACACCGCTCTTGCCCCATCTCGCATTCGATTGTAAAAAATAGGATCTGTAAGATTATCTACCTGTTTAGCCAGTGTCATTACTTCTTGATTACCAAGCGAGTTTAAGATATCGGCAAATAGGTCTGATAAGCGTTTTCCTGGAGTGTCTTTGATAGAAA
>JAHFUF010000314.1:0-1693 GCA_023265235.1 Blastocatellia bacterium | reverse complement strand
AATCAGGTTAGAAATAATTCCAATGATCCTGTCTATTTGACGGCGTTCTTGCTCTGGAATACGTGTACTTTTACGAAAACGGTCTAAAGACATACGAAAGTCTAAACGTTCTTCTTGTTGAAATGTTTTAAGTCTAGTACTAGTAACTTCGTCTACTTCTTTAGAAATAAAACTCTCTAGGCTAAACTGATCTTTAGGGTTATAAAGTACTCTTAATAGGCTCATTGCACGCATAATTTCAGGTTGATCAAAGCAAGAGCGACCTTTAACTAACTGACAAGGTAGGTCAGCTTTCATAAGCTCGCGTTCTAGAAATTCCCCCACAGAATGGCGTGCATAGAGGATGGCAAAGTCTGAGTAAGAGAGTTGAGGCGATTTTTCTATTTGCTCGTGGATGTCACGAACAATAAACTCTGCTTCGTCATAATCACTAGCAAAATTTTCTATTCTTATAGGTGGCAAACTAAGGTCAATATCAGAGCGGCTAGCTTGGATATTTTTTTGTGCTAAACGGGAATGTTGTGCAATTAACATTTGTGCTTGAGTGATAATTTCGGAGCGTGAACGGTAGTTTTCTGTTAAAACAATCACATTTTCTTTAGCAAAATCTTTTAGAAACAAATCAATATTAGTAGGATTAGCACCACGCCAAGAAAAAATAGACTGATCATCATCCGCTACTGCAAATAAATTGCGATGCTCACTAACTAATAGCCTTAGGATTTCATACTGTACCCGATCAGTGTCTTGAAACTCATCCACTAAAATAGCATCAAAGGCATGACGATAACGGTTAAGAATTGCAGGGTTTTCAAAAAATAATCGTTGAGTAAAAAACAAAATATCATCAAAATCGATTAGAGAATTTTTCTTTAACTCACCTTCATAGCGTTTATATAGCTGATGTTCTAGGTTAGTAAGGGGTTTAGTCTCGCCAGAGTTAAGACGTGCTCCAGAAATACGAGAAATAAGGTGGCGCATATGCCTTTCACCTGAAAGCATTGGGGCAATACGTGCTACAATGCGAAGTTGACAATCTTCATCAGCAATTGTGAAATGTTTAGCCAGACCTATTTTTTCGTGCCATTCCCTTAATACACTGATACAAAAAGCATGAAAAGTACTAACCTGGAGGTTCATTGCACTATCTCCTAGGACGACTTTTAGTCTTTCACGCATTTCTTCAGTAGCTTTGTTTGTGTAAGTAACGGCTAGTAAGCGATCAGGTTTAATCCTATATTGTTCAATAAGTGCAACAATACGAGCAACTAGGGTGCGAGTTTTACCTGTTCCAGGGCCAGCTAGCACAAGCCAAGGCCCAGGAGGGGCAAGTGCAGCAGTTTTTTGTTTTTGGTTAAGGACATTAAATAAGTCCACACACTTAGCTCCTAAGGGAAAACTCAAGGAATTTTTTAATTAGATATTTAATCTTGAATCTTGGTTTTTCGCCTAAATATTCTAGGCAAAGCGTTAAGTAAATGCAATGTATTGAGTAAAAAATAGGTGAGTTTTTAGCGAGTATTTAATTATTTTGTTTAGCTACTGATGAATAAGATTATTTAGGGTAAAATAACGGAGTGTTAACTGGCTAAAGACATGTTAAATATGGTAAGTACTTTTAGTACAGGCGAAAAAAATCTCTCATAAAAAATGTTTTTCTCCTTAAGAAAACTCATTGGCAAAACGTAAAAAA
>JAHFUF010000313.1 GCA_023265235.1 Blastocatellia bacterium | reverse complement strand
TGTGCATAGATGCTGGTGTTGAGCCTGCTTATGGGAAGGGGAAAGGGAAGAGAAAAGCTTCTCCACTAACACCAGAAATAACTCAAGAGATAGTCAGTAGAGCTAAGTATTATGGATTAGACCCATTGCTAGTAGTTGAGTTGATGCGTCAGGAGTCGTCCTTTAATCCTCTAGCGTGTTCAACTGCAAATGCTAGAGGGTTAATGCAATTTATTCCTTCTAGTGCCAGAAGATTTGGTATTACTGACCCACATAATGTTGCTCAAAGCGTTGATGCTGGTTGTAGGTATTTGAACTTTTTGATTAGAAGGTTTGATGGGAAATTAGACTTAGTATTAGCAGGGTACAATGCTGGTGAAGGTGCTGTTGAGCGTTATGGTAATAGAGTTCCTCCATTTGCTGAAACTCAAAACTATGTAAGAACAATTATTGCTAATTACAGACGCGCTCTAGCAGTGAAACAAGCTTTTCTAAAGCAAAACAATATTAATATTGCTGTGCTTGAAGTTCAAGCTAATCAAACTCAATCAAAAGCAAAGGCTATTACTCACTACAAAACTACTTCTGTAGTGAGTAAGAAGCCTTTAAGTAAAAGAGAGTTACAGCAAAAACTAACTGAATTAGATGATTTTTCCAGTAGGAAAGAAAATCTAAGAGCAGTTAAACAAATGGATTAATGGGGTACTCTATTATGTACCAAGAAGTTTACTTAATGATACTTATACTTCTCTATATAACTCTAATTATTGGTGTAATTAAAGGGTTTGAGTATTTGCAAAGGCTGAGTAAAAGATAATTGAAGGGCGATTCAACGAACCTAAGCTTAGTAGAAAAGCACAAAATGGAAAAAGGTCGCGGTAGTGGATTCTTTGGATAAGGAAGTTTTATGAAAAACAAAATATTAGCAATAGCATTAATACTGATAATACATTTAACAACCCTTACAGCTTGTGCTCAAACTAAGGTCAATGGTGTGAGTAATAATGGTGGAAAAGAGCAGGTAGGAAATGTGTTGTTTGTAGCACCTAAGAACTGGCAACGACTAGACAAAGCTCCAAAAGATGCTAGGACAAATGGACAAACTATATTTATTGCACCAAATTCTAATCAATCTACAGTCATTACCCTCCTTCCAGATGAGCAACTATTTGGTAGCTTAGAGACTTGGTTTCAAGACTTTCTAACTAAAAACCATTCAAAAGCAAAAGTAATAAGTGGTGGCGGGATCGTTAAAGCATCATCAGAGGAAAGCTACCCAATATTATTATCAGAGTCAGTATTAAAAGAAAATGATGGTTCTGTGTCCTATCGGTTTTATGTAGCAGCACACCCAGGAAATAAAGCTGAGGTTATCGCACTAATTAGCACTAATCCTAAAGAGTATCAGCAATATAAATCAGTCTTTGATGAATTTATAAGATCGGTTGATTTTGCCAATGTTAAAAGCAGCAATGCTAATAAGTCTAACTCTAGGTCAGATAATAATACTAATAGCTATACTGGTAATAATTCTAACAATACTGGCAATAGTATCAGTAGTAACAGCTTGAAAGGGTTATATGTAGGGACAGAAAGCTATCAACAGTTAAACTTTAGAACTAACCTGTATGACTACATTGTCAGACAGCAATATTATCTCTTTGCTCCTGATGGAAAAGTCTACTTTGGCTTACCTAAAACAAATATCAGAAATATTGATTTGGCTTGTAATGAAGATGCTAATAAGTGCGGAGAATATTCTCTACAAGGCAATCAACTACAATTAACTCGTCACTTCCAAGGTGAAACTAAAACTCAAAATCTGACTTTGAGTAAAGTAAAAGATGGTTTTACTTTGGGTAAGACTAGGTTTTATCCAATAAATCCATCACCTAATGGACTAAAGCTAAATGGGTTTTACTTGTTCAAGTCATTTACAAACATAAGCAATGGTGTTAGCGGGGGTATTGCTGGTAGTGTTAGTGGAGAGAGGGCAATTGCTTTTGATCTTAATGGTAATTTTGTAGCCAATAATTTTGTAGGACTTAATGCTAGTGGCTCAAGTGCTGGAATAACTTCAAGCAGTAAGGGCAGTAGAGAAGGCAAATATCAAATCAATGGCAACACATTAACCTTGATTTACCCCAATGGTCAGCAAGAGGAGCTTTCGTTCTTTGTCTACCCTGAGAACGAGCAAGAAAGTAGACCAGGAGTAATTGTGATTGGTGGGGTTAGTTACCTATTGAGAGGAAATTTAGGGAAGTAGGAATAAGTTATGGCGATTTTGGAGCGGCTCATTTACCTTATATTTTTAAGTTATGGTAGTTGGATACTCTACAAAACGACCAAAGCTTTTATAAGTGATAAGCTAGCAGAACGCTCAAAACAGAAGATATCAAAATAGACTGGAAATAATAGTTATCAAAAATACTTGCTTTATTTGTTAGGCAAAATAATAAGATACCTAACTTTTTATTGAAGCTTTTAATAAAATGACTTAATACTGATTTGATTAAACTATGACTGTAAACGATTAACTTAATTAATTTTAACTTTAACTTTATTTTTAATTTGAAAGGGGAAAATCTTTTATGAGATATAAATTAAAAGTCTTATGTATATTTATTGCTATTACTATTTGTGCTGTAGCGATGAATGCAGTAGCAGCAAGTAATGATAAGGGTTCTAATGAGCTAGGGCAGAAGGTATTTCAAGCTAATTGTACTGCTTGTCACGATAAAGGGGAGAACACCATTGAGCCAACTAAAACTCTTAAATCTAATGCTTTGAAGGAAAACGGGTTTAATGGTGTTGCTGACATTAAAAAGCGCGTCCAGGAAGGCAAAAGTGTAATGCCGGTTTTCTCGGATAGGCTCAAAGTAGAAGAAATAGAGGCTGTTGCAGCCTATGTTTGGGCAGAGTCCCAAAAGGATTGGAAATAACTAATATTAAGCTAATCAATCAAGCTAACTAATTTAACTTAATTAACTTTAGCTAAAACTTTAATTTTTAATTTTGGAAAAGGAGAGAAAAATTATGTCATTTTCTGAACTCACAGCAATAGGAAACATAGGAAAACCACCAGAAGTAACCTATAACACAGAGGGTAGAGAATTTTGCCATTTCAGCATAGCGGTTAATGAAGGGACTGGGAAAAAAGATAAAGAAGGTAAGACCATCAAGGACACAATCTGGTACAACGTAACCTGTGTAGGTAGCTTAGTAAATATTGCTATTAGTTATCTAAAAAAAGGTGATTCTGTATTTGTTAGAGGTAAGCTGAAAGTGCGTAAATATAATGGTGCTAATGGAATGGATGTTAGTTTAGAGTTGTTTGCTAATACCATTCATTTACTGCCAAACAATAGAGCTAATGAAAATCAACATGGTCATATTGATGATGGTAGCGTTGTTGAGACAGATAACACAGACTTTAACCCTGAGGAGTACGAACAAGAACTAGTGCAATCACCTAGTTCTAAGACTACCGATACTAACGCTAATGAAGCTATGAGTCAAAAATGGTATAAGACTAATCCTGAGATCGTTGGTAGCACTAATACTAGTACTGACACTAATACTGGTAGTACTAGTAATGTTAATACTCGTACTAGTACTAAAGCTATAGCAAAAGCTAAGTAGCCTGGTAAGTGCTTCAACAGCTTAACCAAATTAGTAGTGGAGTTGGAAGAAAAACCTAATCAGTTTTAATAGCTACTAGCTTCACTACTAGCTTCATTATTAATTAATAAACTCTCATAAAAGTAGAGAATAACTGATTTTTATTAATGAAATATTGGGAGAAATATCTCAATTAATTTAGATAAATTAATACATATTAAGTAACAGAAAAATATCAATTTATTAGGGGAATAAATATGGAACAAGCTGGAAAACCATTTAATCAAAAGATGTTTAGTTTGGGTATAGGTGGAACAATAACAGGTGTTTTAATAGGATTAGCAGGGTTAGGGATGATGATGCTAAGAGTAAAGCTAGCAGTGGTGTTTCTTGGGGCTAGAGCTTTATTTGATATGCCATTTGCCCAAGAAGATGCAACCAAAGTAGGAATGGTAGTGTTACTAGCAATAGCAATATTTTTAACAGGAATAGCATTGTTTCTTTTTGGTACTGCAATGTCTCTAATCCAATTCTCTCGTAAAAAGAGTGCATAATACACTTCATAAATATTTATGGAAATATAGATAGAAATATAAAAATCAAGTAGAGGAACATTAAAAATTATGAGCAATAATAATTATAAATTAGTAATAGCAGAAAAGCCTTCTGTTGGAAGAGAAATAGCACAAGTACTAGGAGCTACAACAAAGAGGGGTGGTTATTTTGAGGGTAGTGGATATTTAGTTAGTTGGGCAATAGGCCATCTTGTAGAGTTAGCCGAACCGCACTTATATGATGAAAGCTTAAAGCAATGGTCATTGACTATTTTGCCTTTTATCCCAGAAGCCTTTAAGTATTCTGTTAATGCAAAAACAGCTTCACAGTTTAATATATTAAAATCCTTAATTAATAGAAATGAAGTAGTATCATTAGTAAATGGCTGTGATAGTGCTAGAGAAGGGGAATTAATATTTAACTTAATTTACTTGACTAATAATTGTAGAAAGCCAGTAGAACGCCTTTGGATATCATCGTTAACCAAGGATGATATTGAAAAAGGGTTTTCTAATCTTAGATCAGCTAATCATTATGCTGGCCTCAGAGATTCAGCACATGCAAGACAACAAGCAGATTATTTGATTGGGATTAATGGAACTAGAGCATTTAGCCTTAAAGCTAGCGAGAATCAGAGTGGTAGGAGAGAGGTATTTTCGCTTGGTCGGGTGCAAACTCCAGTACTTTCTATCCTAGTTACCAGAGAAGAGCAAATTAATAATTTTAATCCTACAGAATATTTTGAAGTTTTAGCAACGTTTGCGTCTAATAATGGGAATTATCAAGGATTATGGACTAGTAGCGATGGAAATAACAATAACCGTATTGATGAGCAAGCAAAAGCTAAGGCTATTGTTACTAAGGTTGTTAATCAACTAGGACTAATTGAAAAGGTCGAGACAAAATTAATAAAAGAAAAGTCACCACTATTATTTGATTTAACTTCACTACAGAGAGCGGCTAATAATAAATATGGTTTTACAGCACAACAAACACTTGATATTGCTCAAGATTTATATGAAGCAAAATATATTACTTACCCTAGGACTGACTCACAGCATTTATCTACCACATTAGCACAGCAAATTAAATCTCATTTATTAGCTTGTAATGTATTGCCATATCAGCAGTTTGTTAGCCAGATATTAAGTAACCAAATAAAGCTTACAAGTAGGCATATTAACGATACTAAGATACGAGATCATCACGCCTTAATACCAACAACTAATCAAGTAGATTTCAGTAAGCTCAATGATAAGGAACAGAAAATCTATGACTTAATAGCAAGAAGGTTTTTGTCTATGTTCTATCCAGAAGCAGAGATTGAGCGAACTGTTATCACTACCAATGTACTAAATGAAATCTTTCTAACTAAAGGTAGTAGAATAATCAAACCGGGTTGGCACGTTGTAGAAGCTCCACTAGCTAAATCCAAAATAGCAAAGGATGATGAAGGGGAAAACGGCAAAAGTAAAAGTAAAAATCAATCTGATAAAGATAGTAATAGTGATGATGAATTTGATGATGAGCAAGCCAATCTACCACTAGTACAAGAGAGTGATAGGATTAAAACGATAAAATGTGAAAGTTTGTCTAAGTGGACAAAAGCACCAGCACGTTATACAGATAGTTCGCTACTAGCAGCAATGGAAGGTGCAGGACGTGAGATTGACGATGAGAACCTACGCCAGGCTATGAAAGATAAAGGACTTGGGACACCTGCAACTCGTTCTGGAATTATAGAACTACTTATAGAAAAAGCTTATGTAGTAAGAGAGAAAAAGGTATTTAAGCCAACAACCAAAGGGGTTTGTTTAATTAACTTACTACCAAATGAGTTGCTTAAATCACCTGAGCTTACAGCTAATTGGGAGCAAAAGCTTATTGAAATAGAGAAAGGTAATTATTCATCAGTAACCTTTATGAATGAAGTAAAGCTAATGGTAAAAGAATTAGTAAAAGATATAGCTGTGTCTGATATAGGAAGCCAAATTGCTGATGAACTAGAGGAATCAGGAGAAAATATCCCTTGTCCTAAGTGTTTAGCTGAAAATAAAAAAGGTGTTTTAACCGTAATAAAATCACCAAAAGGAAGTTTTTTAGTTTGTTCATTAGGTAAAGATAAAGATAAATGTGGTTATTTGTCAGGTGTACCAAGAAATCGCAAGCAATCTAACGCTCTACTTACTAACAA
>JAHFUF010000312.1 GCA_023265235.1 Blastocatellia bacterium | reverse complement strand
AAAGTTTCTTCACTTCCTATAGGCAGGTGAATAGGTACTGGGTTGGTACTTAAACGGGAACGCAGTTGTGAAACTACTTCGGAAAAATCTGCCCCAGGGCGATCCATTTTATTAACAAATACAATACGTGGAACTCTATATTTGTCAGCTTGTCGCCAGACTGTTTCTGATTGAGGTTGAACACCTCCTACAGCACAAAACACAGCAACAGCACCATCCAAAACACGCAAAGAACGTTCTACTTCAATAGTAAAATCAACGTGTCCGGGAGTATCAATAATATTGATACGAAACTCTTCATCATTTCTACGCCAAAAACATGTTGTGGCAGCAGAGGTAATGGTAATTCCCCGTTCTTGTTCTTGTTCCATCCAGTCCATGATTGCGGTGCCTTCATGAACTTCCCCGATTTTATGGCTAACTCCTGTATAATAAAGGACGCGCTCAGTGGTAGTTGTTTTACCAGCGTCAATGTGAGCCATAATACCAATATTACGAAAACGATAAAGTGGTTCTTGTCTACTCATAAAATCTCAGTTGCCAACCATTATTAACTTAGGAATTATCAATCCTGACAACTGACCTTAAACTTACCATCTGTAGTGGGCAAATGCTTTATTGGCATCGGCCATTTTGTGTGTGTCTTCTCTTTTTTTGATAGAGTTACCCTTACCAGCAGCGGCATCTAGTAACTCTCCGGCTAATTTATCTTGCATGGTTTTTTCACCACGCCTACGAGAATAATCAACTAGCCAACGAATAGAAAGTGATGTGCCTCGACGAGAGCTAACCTCTATAGGCACTTGGTAGGTTGCTCCACCAACACGGCGAGAGCGTACCTCTACCTTTGGACGAACATTTTCAACAGCTTTTTTGAAAACTTTTAAAGGATCATCTTGAGTCTTCTCTTGAATATGGTTAAGTGCTCCATAGAGAATCCCTTCAGAAGTAGAGCGTTTTCCACTCCACATCATATTATTAATAAATCTAGTCACCAATGAATTATTAAAGATTGGATCGGGAAGAACTTCTCTTTCTTCGGCAACTCTTCTTCTTGGCATAGCTAACTACTCCTTAGATTATAGAACAACTCTATTTTTTCTTAGCTGGGGCACCTTTAGCTGGAGCACCTTTGCCAGGAGCACCTTTGCCAGGAGCCGCTTCTTTAGGACGTTTAGCACCATATTTTGAGCGTCCTTGTTTACGGTTTGCAACCCCTACTGAGTCAAGCGTACCACGTACAACGTGATAGCGAACGCCTGGTAGGTCTTTAACGCGTCCTCCGCGAATTAACACTATAGAGTGTTCTTGCAAGTTGTGGCCAATACCTGGAATATAAGTAGTTACTTCAATTCCGTTGGTCAACCTTACACGAGCAACTTTGCGCAAAGCAGAGTTTGGTTTCTTGGGTGTAGCAGTATAAACGCGAGTGCAAACACCACGCCTTTGTGGACAGCTTTGCAAAGCTGGGCTACTAGTTTTATAGGCGACTTGAGCACGCCCTTTGCGAACTAATTGACTAATTGTTGGCACTTCCCTTTGCTCCTTAAAACAGGTAAAAAAGTAAAAAGCAACGCCTAACTCACTTAAAAGTCTTTTCCGAAGAAAATGACTTAAACAAGTTTTTGTAAATTAAATATGAAAATATTAATTGGGTTTACTTTTGAGTTTATGCGAATATTTAGGCGTAACCCGAGCCTACTTTTTTCTGTGGCGTGCTTAATTTAGGTTAAGAGATAACACGCGGAGGCGGTAAAACTTTGAAGCCTCTTTTACGCCACAATAATTAACAGTAAGTTAAAAAGAACTTGATGTTTTTTATTACTGTTTGCTCACTATCGCATTTAGAAAACTCAAAAACTTAAAGTGAGCTTTTGTTTGAAATTCGTTACTGACTTGAAGTGCGGAGTCTAGATTAAGACTCTTTTATTGTCAAGGAAAAGTTTCCGGACAACTGAACAATTGTTCAGAAAACTATTGTTTCACTTACTTTTATTACAAGCGATTTATCAAAGAAGCAGCAAAGCCAGCCCCAAAACCATTGTCAATATTTACAACTAACACATTGGAAGCACAGCTATTTAACATCCCTAACAATGCTGCAATACCGCCTAGTGCAGCACCATAGCCAATACTGGTAGGAACAGCGATCACAGGAACTGATACAAGCCCTCCTAGGACTGAAGGCAGCGCACCTTCCATTCCAGCAGCACAAACTAAGACTCGCATTTCACCTAGGCGTGTTAGCTCGCTTAAGAGCCTATGTAAGCCCGCTACGCCTACATCATAAAAGCGTTCAACCTGATTACCAGAAACCTCTGCTGTAATAGCCGCTTCTTCTGCTACAGGAATATCAGAGGTTCCTGCTGTAACAACACCTATTTTACCTTTTCCTTGTAAGTCAAAGTTTCTTTTAATAGTTATCACTCTAGCTTCTTTATGGAAAACTGCATCTGGGGCTAAAACTTTTACGACTTCATAAGCTTCCTGATTAGTACGTGTAACTAGCACATTAGTGTCTACTTTTAACATTCGTTCAACAATACCAAATATTTGATCGCTAGTTTTCCCTTGTCCAAAAATCACTTCTGGGAAGCCTTGCCGAATCACTCTATGGTGATCAACTCTAGCAAAGCCAATATTTTCATAAGGAAGTGTTTTGAACTTGTCCAATACTTCTTCCAAACTACATTGATCTGCTTTATATGCTTTTAAGATTTCACTAATTTTATTTTTATCCATAAAGCCCTCATTAAAAAATAGCATCATCATTACTACATCAATAACGTGACATAGCTAAGGAAAACGGTTAGCATTTTCTTGGAAAATAAAATCTAAAGTTTGGACTATAAACCTATGGGAAAAAAGATAATAGTAGGAATTACAGGTGCCAGTGGTGTCATTTACGCCCAACGCTTGCTCCACTATTTAGAAGAAAGCTCTGAAGTAGAGATAGTTAATCTAGTAATTACCTCTGCTGGTGCAACAGTAATTCGAGAGGAGTTAGAATTAAAGCTCTCAGGTGTTCGTGAAAGTGACGCAGAATTGTTATTAGGACGTGCAACTAGCAAGCTCAAACACTTTCCAGTAAAAGACATTGGCGCATCTATCGCTAGTGGCTCTTATCCTGTTGATGCAATGGTAATTATTCCCTGCAGTGTAAATACCCTGGGCATATTAGCAGCAGGTATTGTAAGAGACTTGGTACATCGCGCAGCAGATGTTACATTAAAAGAGAATCGAAAACTAATTGTAGTCCCTAGAGAAACTCCCCTTAATCGTATTCACATAGAAAATATGTTACGCCTACAACAAGCTGGAGCAATAATAATTCCTGCTATGCCTGCATTTTACCATCATCCAAAAACTATTTTAGATTTAGTAGATCATTTTGTATTTCGTGTGATGGATCACTTAGGAGTTACGCATTCTGAGGATACTGCTTGGCAAGGAAGAAGTTAAAAGCCCTATGGCTCAAGCTTAAACAACCCTTCAATACAGCATTAAAGATAAAAAATAAAGCAGATCTTACTCTGCTTTATTTATAAACCTTATAGTCTATCTCTTGAAAAATTGTGTCCTTGCTTTGAATGTCTGAAAGCCAAGCTTCATCAATCCTATTAGCATTAATGTCTTCATAGAGCTTGGTAAAACGATGTATATGATCCTTAAATCGTTTAATAGCATATGGCACCATTGTGCCTGTGGTGATAATAAAAGCCCAATCGCTAGATTGTGCTAAAACTAACTCACGGGCTGCTTGATTTAGGGCACTTTCTAATAGACCTTCTGCGTTAGGATAGCGTTTAGCAAGCTCACCCATTCGCCTTTCTGCCATATGTTGATGAGGGTACATCCAATTAGTACTACTATTAATCCATACTCGATTATAGCCTTCTGCACCCCAGGTTGAAGCTGATGGAGTTTGTTTTTGGTTGTCTGAAAAAATATTTAAATAGTCTGAAGGGGTAATTAAAGTAACTTCATTTTGTTCATAGTGTAGTTTCTTAATCAACATATTAAGAAACTGTGGCCCTTCAAACCACCAATGCCCAAAAAGCTCAGCATCATATGGAGAAACTACTATAGGCCGCCGTCCAATCAATCTATTTAATTGTCTCATCTGTTCTAAGCGAGAAATAATAAAATGATTTGCATGCTCAATGATGGTTTCTGTTGCCCATTGTGGAACATAAGGTTGTTTTAGATGCAGGTCTACTTTACCAGTAACACGGAAGTATTTAACACCTAGGCTACGTCTATTACCATTTGAATTAAGATAAGGCTTAATATATTCTTCCTCAGCATCCCACCCAACATCTCTATAAAACTCCCTATAATTTGGATGTCCAGGATAGCCTATTTCTGAACTCCAGACCTGTTCACTAGTTTCAACATCTCTAGCAAAAGCTGCTACATCTGAAGAGGTTATTACAGGAGCAAAAATCCCGCGACGAGGGCGAGGATCGCCAAACATAATACTATGAGAGTCAACTATAAAGTATTTTAATCCTGCCTCTGAGAGTAAGGCTTCTAGCCCTGGTTGGTAAGCGCATTCTGGCAACCAAATACCTTTTGGCCAACACCCAAAATGCTTTGCATAGTTACGACATCCTATCTGGATTTGTGCCCGCCTCACACTATCATTAGACATTAAAGGCAAAAACCCATGCGTAGCAGCACAAGTAATTATTTCCAAAACCCCTGCATCTTGTAGTTTACGAAAACCCGCTAGTAGGTTACGCCCATACTTGACTTCAAAAAGATCTTGTGCAGCAACAAAATGTTCATGATGTAGTTTGGCAACTTCAGCAAAAGGGCTGTCTTTGGTACGTGCTATTTCGCTACTAGTAAGTTTCACTAGATTAGCAATCCTAGCTGAATAGCGTGATTGTAATAGTGGATCGGCAAGCATTTCGCACAAACTAGGAGTTAAAGTCATTGTTACGCGAAACTTAACCCCCTCTGTGAGTAAGCTTTCAAAGACAAACAAAAGTGGGATATAAGTTTCTGTTATTGCTTCGTAAAGCCAATCTTCTTCTAGAAACTCTGGGTATTCTGGGTGACGCACAAACGGCAAGTGCGCATGTAGAATTAGCGCAAGATAGCCCTGTTCCATCAATTAATCCTCAAATAACTTCTTTCTTTCCTTAAGTTATAAATATCTAAAGAATAACAAAATACTTAATGACTAAGCATTTCTCCTGTCATACTGGGCATCCAAGGTTTACGTTTTGGATATGGTCGATTCTCTGAAGACCCAACCATAAAGCGTGGTGACAGATGATTAGGATGTAGTGCGTCATCAAAAACATCTTCTACTTCTCCAATGGCCTCACGTAAATACTCTGGTAATAAATAGAGGAAAGAAAGCATTGTTAAGTCGCCTTCTTCGCCTTGTTCTTGCATTTCTTTAAATAAAGCGCGAATTTTTGGAGGCAACCTATCAATTTGCTCGTTTTGTAGGTTCTTTCCTGCTGATACAGTAGATATTACGTCTGAAACTCGCTCAGGTAAAGCACTCATAACTCGTTCTGGGCCAATCACCCCAGCAAAAGAGTCAAACCCTGATGCACGTAGGTTATCAACAAACTCTTGTCCATAAATTTTATACTCTGGTTCAGGATCAACATTTCTTGAAACCGTACCACGTGGAGTAGATACTTCATCTGCTTCTAACAAACGAATATAACCCCGTTCAGGGGAACGCATCCCTACTTCAATACGGTAACGTTTATCTGGAAATACACTTAACCAATAATCCCCAGCGTCACTAATATTAATAAAAACTACATCATTATGACTTAACTCTGTTAATCTTAAGACAGGTGAAAAAGTTTTTGCTACTTCTGGAGGGAAAATCGCTGTTAATTTATCAAATAGTTGTGGGCGCATTGTCCAGTAAACCCAGATATGAAAAGGGTCTTGTACCATTGCGCGAATAGTATCAACATCATAGCTATCTGGTATGGATAGACCTTTATCAACAAAATTTTCCTGTGCTGGTTTAGTAATTCTTTCTTCTATTAGCTCAGCAATAGGAACCTCTGTGATTATCTCCACATTAGAACCAAGATAGGGATTTTGGGAAGTAACCATTTTTTTCGCCTTTCTCTTTTTTAGATATAGCTAGGAAACTTCCTTAGCCATATGATAAAGATTGACCATATTTGATCGCTTAGGAAGTGTCAAGCAACCTTGACGCATACAAGATAGCTTGAATATTATAAGGTATTGTTCTATATTTGCACCCTAAAAAACTTTAACTACTGTCTTTTTTAACACTTAGAGTTATATATATAAAATGAATGACCTATTTAGACTATTTCGCTATGCTCGCCCTTATACTCTAGCACTGACAGTAGGAAT
>JAHFUF010000311.1 GCA_023265235.1 Blastocatellia bacterium | reverse complement strand
AATTGTTTTGCTTACAGTATTTTCTATGGCCATACTACTTTATAGAGTGGGTACTGAAAAAAAACAAAAATGGCGTGCTGTAGCACCAGGAGCAATGCTAGCAACAATTCTTTGGCTACTTGCGACACTACTATTTAATTTTTATGTTCAGCGTTTTGGTTCTTATAATCAGGTCTATGGCAGTTTAGGAGCAGTAATTGTCTTATTGATTTGGATGTTTATTACTTCTTATGCTCTACTTTATGGCGCAGAATTTAACTATCAACTGCAACAAAAGCGAGACAGTCAATTGTCTACTAGCCTAAAAAGCTAACTTTCTTTATTACTACTTATTACTACTTGATAAAAAATAATAATTATGGAGCTTTGAATGAGGATTAAAGTTTATGATGATGCAATTGAGAAACAAAATTTAGATGCTTTATCTGCTTATGCAAAAAAAGCAAAATATACTTTTGGGTGGAAATCACACAAAAATAAGGAATATGATCAAGGCCATTTTAACCATATAGTAATCTCAATGAAAAAAAATGAAGTGGAAGAAGACACAGACCTTTCTTTAGTGGAAACATTTAAACAAAACAAAGTTGTTTATGATGTATGGAAAAATATCTGTATAAAAAGCGGTAAAAGGCAATTAGTTAGGGCATATTTTAATCTTTATAGCTTAGGCACAGAAGGCTATATTCATATTGATGACCCTAGAGCAAATGAAATTGTTAAAAATAAAGACATAATTCAAGAAACATCATTAATATACTTAACTCCTGATTGGAATCCTGATTGGGCAGGGGAAACAGTAATTTTTGATAATAATATGGATGTTTTATATGCAACTTTGCCTAAGTATGGCAGGGTATTACAATTTAATGGAAAGCTAAAACATGTAGGAAGAGGTATTAGTAGAATTTGTAATCAATACAGAATAGTACTAGCATTAAAAACCTACAGAGATGAGCCAAAAGCAGAAAAAGCAATAAACTTTTTTCGTGACCTAACAGCAAATGTTGCTCATAGTCGAAGTACATTTTTTAGTCACTGTTTTAATATATACAATATGTTGAAAGAAAAAGGGTTAGAAGAAAATGTTTGTTTAGCAGGGCTTTATCATTCAATTTATGGTACAGAATCGTTCAAAACGCCCTTAAACATAGATAGAGAGACTGTAAGGCTTTTTATTGGTAAATATGCAGAAAACTTGGTTTATCAGTTTTGTACAATCAGACCAAGGTTTAAGTCGATTGTTTCTAATACAAATGGTTTAGATTTTATTGAGCATTACCACTTAGGTTGTATTGAAGAGGCTAATCTAATTGAGCAAGCACCAAGAATAAACATTGCTCCTAGTAAAATTGATTCATTAAAAGAATTAATCAAAAGCTATCAATTTTAATGGCTATTTGTCTTTTTGCCAATCGCCAGATTTGCCACCAGTTTTACTTTCAAGCTGGATATTGGTAATAGCTATACCTTTTTCTACGGCTTTACACATATCATAAATAGTTAATGCGGCTAGGCTTACAGCGGTTAGGGCTTCCATCTCAACCCCAGTAACCCCTTTTGTTGCTACAGTAGCTTTAATATAGACACCTTCGTCTATTAACTCTAGGCTAATATCTACATAACTTAATGGTAAAGGATGACAAAGAGGAATAAGGGATGCAGTTTGTTTTGCAGCTAAAATACCAGCAATACGTGCAGTTTCAAAAGGATCGCCTTTAGGTAATTGTTGGGTACGAATTGCAGTTATAGTATCAGGAGACATTTTTACTAGGCCGCTAGCTACTGCTCGACGGGCGGTTTCTACTTTGTGGCCTACGTCTACCATATGAGCGCGACCATCTTTGTCTAGGTGGGAAAATTCTGTCATATAAAATTACTTAGAAGATGTTAGTTGTAGAAACAAGAAAAGCCACTTGTTATCCAAGTGGCTTTCTTTTAGGAAACGGAGCCGACGGGGCTCGAACCCGCGACCTCCGACGTGACAGGCCGGCGTTCTGACCAAACTGAACTACGACTCCAAAAAACTTGCTTATTTCAAAAGGAAGGGCTAATGTAACATTGCTTTTAATCTACTGTCAATAAACTTTTTCCAGCTTTTTCTAGAAATTTCCAGGTAATATAGCTATCAGCAAACCTAAAGACAAATGGGTATTGTAAATAGTAAAGGAAAATATTATCTTCTTATAGCTTTAAGAGCAGCCATACACTGCTGCCTTTACTTAAGATTTTTATTAATTTTTGCTAATAAGGACAACCTGTGGCCTTTTCTCTAAGTGGATTAATGACTGAAGATCTAGCAATAGATCTAGGTACAGTGCATACTTTTGTTGCTGTTCGAGGACGTGGCATTGTTATAAATGAGCCTTCTGTAGTAGCAATTGATCGTAGTGATGGCGAAGTAGCTGGAGTTGGAAACGAGGCTTTGGAATTACTAGGTCAAAACCCTGAGCAAGTCGAACTCTACCGCCCAATGGAAGACGGAGTAATTACAGATTTTGACTTAGCAGCAAAAATGCTAGCTCATTATATCCGCAAAGCTCGTGGTGGAAGATCAGCTTTTTCTCGTCGAGTAGTTCTAGGCGTTCCTAGTGATATTACTAGCGTAGAGCGTTATGCCTTATTTCAAGCAGTACAAGCTGCTGGAGCAAATCGCGCTTATTTAATAGACAAAGGATACTTAGCTGCTTTAGGAGCAGATATTATTACTAGTGATGAACGTGCTAGTATGATTGTTGATGTTGGTGGAGCAACCACAGAAATTGCTGCTGTAACACGTTCTCATTTGATTGGCTCTCGCTCAATACGTAAAGGTGGTTCAGACCTTGACACTGCAATTTTAGAGCATATTAAGCGATATCATAATCTCTTAATTGGTAACCGCACAGCAGAACGAGTTAAAATGGAACTGGCTTGTGCTTTACCAATTTCTAAGGTTAATAGCGCGGCACTAGAAAATACCAAAATTCGCGGCCAAAGTATCGTTCGTTCTGTCCCAGAAATGATGACTATTATTCCTAGTGAGATTCATAATGCTATAGAACCGATACTTAGGGAAATTATCAATGCTCTAAGGAGCTTTTTAGAAGACCTTTCCCCAGAAGTAGGCGGAGATATTCATGGGCGTGGGCTTACGCTTACTGGAGGAGGATCTTTACTAGCCAAACTTGATGAACGAATTGCTAATGAATTACACCTAAAAGTAAAAACAGCAAAAAACCCGCGTGAATCAGTAGTATATGGTGCTAGTGCAATGTTTGAAAACCCGCTACTACTACGCCGGTTTTCACGTCAAAGCGGTTAGTAATATACCTATACATATTAATTTTATTTTAATAATACATGGAATTGTTAGAAAAGAAGGGCAGACACATAGGTCTGCCCCTACTATAGGGAGAAAATGTTGATGGCTGCGCCACTTGAAGGAATTCGTATACTGGACTTATCTAGGCTACTTCCTGGGCCTTATTGTACAATGTTACTTGGCGATATGGGAGCAGAAATACTTAAAATTGAAGAACCAAACTATGGTGATCCTGCTCGCTTAGTTCCACCCCGTCTTAAAGAAGAAGGAGCACTTTTTCTGACAGTTAACCGTAATAAAAAAAGCGTATCCCTTAACTTAAAAGATCCTCGTGGTGTAGAAGCCTTTATGAAACTAGTTGCTAAGTCAGATGTAGTCCTAGAAGGTTTTCGACCTGGTGTAGTAGATCGTTTAGGTATTGGATATAAACAAGTTAGCCAAGTTAACCCTAAAATAGTTTATTGCTCTATCACTGGTTATGGGCAAAGCGGCCCAATGGTTGAGCGTTCTGGGCACGACATTAATTATATCGCTTTGGGTGGAGTATTGGGGCTAACTGTTGATACAAAAGGTGTTCCAGTAATTCCTGCTGTGCAAATTGGCGACTTAGGTGGCGGTTTAATGGCAGCCATAGGGATTTTATCTGCTCTACTTGCTCGTGAAAAAACTGGTAAAGGGCAATATATTGATATTTCAATGATGGATGCAGCACTTTCTATGTTACCAGTAATGTCTGCTAACTTTTTTGCTGGTAAAGAAGTGGAAGTTGGCACACATTCCCAATTAACAGGACATTACCCTTTTTATAATGTCTATAAAACAAAAGATGGTAAGTTTCTTTCTTTAGGCGCATTAGAGCCAAAATTCTGGAAAAATTTCTGTGAAGCTATAAATAGAAAAGATTTTATTGAAAAACAATTTACTGAAGGTAAAGATAGAGAAAGACTCTATACAGAAATACGTAGCCTGTTTTTAAGCAAAACTCGTGATGAATGGTTAAAACATTTTGCTGACAAAGACGTTTGCTGTGAACCTGTGCTTAACATAGCAGACGCACTTTCTAGCCCTCAAGCATCTCACCGAGCAATGATTTTTGAGATGGAGCACCCAGTTGAAGGCCCATTAAAACAAGTAGGATCACCATTTAAGTTTTCTGACACTCCTGTAAGAATGCAAAATGCCCCACCTCGCTTAGGTGAGCATACTGAAGATGTTTTAGCTGCTGTAGCTGGTTACTCTCCTGATGAATTAAGGAAACTAAAGCGAGATGGGATTACCAAAGAGAAAAAAGGCTTTTTTGAAAAACTTGCTTTTGGGGTAATGAGACTTTTTGGCAAGGTATAGCAAAATTACCATTCTTGACGTGCCAAGCTAAAAGTATGCTATCACCTTGTGACTGGTTCTTATTCCATTAAAATTAGCTTATCACCGCTAATATAAGCAATTAATCCTTCTTTAACAAAGCTAAGTGGCCCACTATCACTGCCTACTTTTAGCTTTAGGAAACGCTTTCCATCACCATTAAAAGCCATAAAAAACTCATTATCTAACAAATAAATATTACCGTTAACATCAACAATTGGTTGGTGTCTAAGTAGTAATCCTATCGCCTCAATTTCTTGTTCCCAAATCACTTTTCCATTAGCTTGTAGTCTAGCAATATGGCTTTCAGAAAAAGCAATCCATTCACCATTAAGATATTCAGAAAAAATCGCAGGCTTTGGATACCTACCACAAAGCTCACCTCTAGGGCTATAAATTGCAGAAAACTCCTCATTAAAAGAACCTAAGGCAGAGAATTGACGAGAATTAATTACTGGTATCAAGTCAGCATCCTTTAATCCTGTATCCCAAACTATTTTGCTGTCTAGATGTACTCGACAAATACCCAATTCAGCATAACCAGTGATTAAAAATGTGTTATCTTCAAACATTGCTACAGGACGAATATCATAACCAAACATTCCTAGTTCTTTTACATAATCATCCCCAAATAAGTAGGCTGAGCCTTGAGTAGAAGTTAAAATTAATTCACCTGTGTAGGTAATATTAGGCGACAAGCCAGAATCATCAGGAGATAATTCGCCTATATCAATTTGCCAAACCACTTCACCTTTGCTGTCAAAAATTAATATTGTATTGCGCAATACTACTAGAGTTCGGTTGTTAGATAAAGCGACAGGAATCGAGTGATAAATATAGCGATCATCTAGTTCATCATCATTAGCATCCATATGATCGCGGAAGATTTTAGACACATGTTTGTCTTCAAAATCACGGTCATCTTCTAGATCATCTTCGTCTTCCAATTCTTCGTCGTCTTCAAGATCATCAAGATCTTCATTATCCTCAGCCTCGTCATCGTCTTCAAAATCATCTTCAATAATATTGTACGGGGCTAGTGGCACAGACCACAGCAATTCACCTTCTAGGCTTATAGCCGAAAGTGACCCATTACAAACGGCTCTAAGCGAGCCGTCTTCGGCAACTACTACGCCACGAATTAGAGTGTTAAGCGATGTTCCATCAAAAGGTAGTGCTATTTTTTTTAGTATTTTGCCCTTACTAGGGCCTGTTAATGTAGAAAACGCGCTATTACTGCGATTGCCACCTGTTCTTGGCCAAATGCTATTAGCTAAAGAGAATAATTTTTCTGTCATAGAGTTTAGTTTAAGATTTTAGAGATTGTGTTTAATTTAACACCTTGGTTTAAGGCTGAAAAAAATATAAGTCAAATCTATCGCAAAAAGTTCTTCTTTTCTATGCTTGTCGGTGGTAAATTGTCACTATGGCCGGTTATCTTACAGACATTTTTGGAATTAAAGTAGGACATTTTACTAGTACAGCACGTCCCACAGGTTGTACTGTTGTTGTAGTAGAAAAAGGTGCTACAGCAGGTGTAGACGTGCGTGGAGGTGCGCCTGGGACAAGAGAAACAGATTTGCTTAATCCTATAAATACTGTGCAAGTAGTGCATGCAATAGCTTTATCTGGTGGTAGTGCTTTTGGGTTAGATACAGCTAGTGGTGTAATGCGTTACCTAGAAGAAAAAGGCATTGGTTTTGATACAAA
>JAHFUF010000310.1 GCA_023265235.1 Blastocatellia bacterium | reverse complement strand
CTTAATCCGCGTCCTGTTTTTTTCCCAACTGTAAAGCCACAACCATCATCAGAAAGAGATACAATAAAAATATTATCATCAGAAATATCAATAGTTAGGCGTATTTTTTTTGCTTGGGCATGTCGACAAATATTGCTAATTGCTTCTTGTATAATACGATAAATTTGAATCTGGATTGCTGAGTCAAAACCTATTTTATCTTCTAATTCGTCATCACAAATAAACTCATACTCAAACTTTTGTTCTTTGGGTTGATGTAAAATAGCCTCAGTTAATGACCATTCTAGAGCCGCAGTTAACCCTACATTAGTTAATACTGAAGGGCTTAAATCTTCACAAATTCGCCGAATTTCTGTAGAAATAGACTCTATTTCTGTACGAAACACAATTGATTGAGAATTTTTATCACTGTTTTGTTCTTTAGGTAATTGATCTGTCATCATTATTAATTGTCGTAAATCAGAAAGAGTTTGGTCATGCAGATCGCGAGCAATACGCTTACGTTCGTTTTCTGTTTCACTCGCTAGTTGCAAGCGAGTTTCGGCTAGTTGTTTATTTGCAGTAGCTAAAGCTTTGTTTGTACCAAATAACTTAGCATTTTGATGATATCCCCACCATAAAGCAAATAGAGATAAAATTAAAAGTATTGATAGGGATAGGGTTGCCCAAGGAAAAGGCGCACTAGCAACAGTAAAATGTAAAACAATAGGCTTAGAGTCTGTTAAAACGCTAGTATAAGCACGTACTTCAATACGGTAGTTTCCAGGAGGCAGGTTTTCAGTTAAAAACTGAGGGTCTTTTGCTAAACGTTGCTTAATAATTTTTTCTTTATCGCCAAATAACAAAAATAAATACTGAAATTCTTCTGGAAAAGTACGGCTACTAATAGCTGCAACTTCTATAACTAGGCTGTTTTGAGGATAGGCTAGATCTAGGCCATGTTCTATGTTTGTTGGTTGATAAATTTGGCTACCTAAAATACGAGTAAGTCTTAAAATAGCAGGGTTTTTTCCTGGGTTATATTTTGCAATGCCACGATTAGTTCCAATCCAAAGAGTTTCTTCTGTTGATAGAGATTTAGAAAATAAAGCAAAAATTTTATCAGAAGGTAAACCATGTTCATTGCCTAAACGACTAAAAGCTACACCAGCCCAAGGATTTATCACTATCTTGAACAAACCTTTGCCATCTGTAGCACACCATAATCCATTATTTTCACTCCCTGCTAACGCCCAAACATCAATATCTTTTATAGTAAGGGTTAGCTGGTTGTTTTTATATTGGTAAAGCCCATTGTCTGTTCCTAACCATAATATTTTTGTATGACTGCCTAAAATTGCCCGAATGGGAATATTTTTTAGCCCTTCAAAAGACTTATCAGATACTATTTTTTGACCATCGTAATACCAAAGTCCTTCCTTAGTCGTACCAATCCACATTCGTTCGTCGCCATCAGCATATAAAGAAATAATTTCTTTTAAGCTTGAATCTAGATTATCTGTTGGCCAAACTAGGGTTCTTTGCTCTTTGTCTAAAGTCTCTAAACCTCTTCCATGATTAGCTATATAGACTTTTCCCTTAAAATAACAAATTGATCGAATAGTATCTTTTGAAGTAGTGTCACTAGCTTGTTTTTCTATTCGCTTAAATTCTTGAAATATTCCTTGTTTATTAATGTAGCTAATATAAATTCCAGCAGAACTTGCTATTAGTAGCTCATTAGCCGCTGTTTCATAAATAGAATAAATTGCGTTATTACCTAATCCCGTGATTTGCTGCCATCCAATAGCTTTTACTTCTCTAGTAAATAACCCACGATTTGAGCCAGCCCAAAGTTGTTTATTAGAAGATTGGTAGAAAGACCTTACAAAGTTGTTTTCTGAGATATCAGAAATTTTTTCTGCATGAGGACTATTAGCATCATAACGACAAACTCCCCTATCAGTGCCAAACCAAACAACAGACTCTTGATCGATAAATATTGTATAAACTTGGTTTGATTGCAGCCCACCACCACTATTCTCAAAAGTAAATCGCTCGATTTCTTGATTGTCTCGGTAATGAAAAGCTCCTCGTTCGCTTGTTCCAACCCAAAAATCGCCTTGACGTGAAACACAAATAGATGTGACATTGCCTGTTGCACTGCCTACTTTTTGTGCTTGAGTAAGATTAGCGGTTTCAAATATCCCACTATCATCTTTGGAGGTTTGGGAGCCAATCAAAATATTTCCACTTTTATCTTTGGCTAATGAATCAATAAAAAATGAACGAGGTCTTAAGTATATTTCTCTTAATTCTTTGTTTTTAAGTTCTAATAGACCTCTACCAAGTGTTCCTAGTAAAAGAGCATTGTTATCTACAATCGCGCTAGTTATTGGCAACGCAATCGCAGTGTTAGAAAATGTGGTTAATAATAAATTGTTGTTAGGGCCAAAGGTTTCAAAAGAACTGATTTTATGCTCACTTAGTGAATAGAAAAAAATTACACCTTGTAAACTAGTAAGAATTAACTCTCCTGGCCTAGGGTTGATTATAGCACTAATACTATAGCCTATGGTTTCTGTGATAGGGATAAATTCGTCGTTAACTAGGCGTGTCGCGCCTGCATCAGTGCCTATCCAAAGCTCTCCAGAGAATTCTAGTTTTAAGACAGAAACCTTTTCACTAGGCAAATTAGCTAGTATTTTTTGAGTGCGACGGCCATCATATTTGGCTAACCCGCTATCAGTGCCAAACCATAATGTTCCATCTTTGTCTTGGGTAATTGCACGAACGTGATTAGAAGGAAGACCGTGAAAAAGTGTTACTGCTCCCCACTTATGTAAATTTAATGAAGGAGGAGGGTAGAATTTTTCTTCTCCATAGATAAAGTTACTAGTAAAAAAAAGTAGAAAAAGAATGAGATTTATAAATACTAAGTTAAATCGCTTGATCATAAAATTATTGTAGGGCGAATAGTTCGCCCTCTGATAAGAATAAGAAAGGCAAACAGTTCGCCCTTACATTTTGTTTTTAGATTTAACTTTTTAAGTGTTTTTGCTCTTCAGTAAAACGCTTGCGATCGCGTTCAATCCAAGCTTCTAGCTCTTTAGAGGCTTTTTCTAGCTCGTCACTATTAATTAATCCTCGTCGTAGTGCTTCAAAAAAGGCGCGTGTGCGGATGTTATAAACAAATTTGTCATAAGCTTCATTTGTTGTTCCTTCAGAATTTGTAACAAAAAGCTTTTCATAAAGTGTTGCCAAACGGCTTTCTACTCCACGTTGGGAAAGGCTACACTTACGTGCAACTGCCCAATTAGAAAGTCCTAAGGCTAAATAATAGAGTGCTTCAGCTTCAAACTCTGTTAGTAGTGGCTGTTTGAAAGAATCCTTAAAAGCAGGATCAATCATATCTGCGCCATCCTCTAAAACAGCCGCAATAAAACGTAAAAAACGCGTGTCAGGATTATTTTTATGAATAAACCCATAAGCAGGAGGAGGTTGAACAGATTTAACAATTTTACGAATTTCATTAATGTAGATTTCATGAGGGAATTGTGTCCAAAAGATAATTCGTGCAGCAGGAAAACTACGCCAGATCGAACGAGCAGCTTTTACACCTGAAAGCCCAGGCATTTGTATATCCAAAATACACAAAGCAGGTCGATGCTTAAGTGCTAGCGTTACAGTAGTCTCACCATCACTAGCTTCAATAATTGGGCCATGAGAGGAAAATTCTCTTTCTATTAATTCCCTTAAATAATGACGTTGGGCAACGTTATCTTCTGCAATTAAAATTGCCATAGTTTTAAGCTTTGTTTTCTAAATTATTAATTCTTAAGTCTAGAGGTTTGGTTAAAAGTAACACAAAAATTATTATCTGACATCTATTTTGGACGTTTGCTTATATGAGGGAGTTCTTTGTAAGGCTAAGAAGTAAATTTAAGGTTGCTAAAAACAAATTAAAACAAATACCTGTAACTCCCTGCAAAAAAGATTGCTCGTTCTAATGGGTTTTGTGTTTTTAAAGATTCTAGTAAAACCCTTATAACTATATCATTTTATTGCTGTTATCAATTTTTTTCTTAATTTAATGCTATTGAGGGAAAGCCCACGAGGGTTTACCTATGTCGATCTTTAAATTTTCTTTCTAAAAACTTTATCATCAAGTTATACTATATTCTCTTTATTCCCCATAATGTCTAATGTATAAAAGAAAGGTTTTTTATGAAAAGAGAAAAAGAAAAAGTAAAACATAAAAATTATGATGATGTACGTCGAGCACTCTTTCAACTCCCACGACAACATGCAGGGCAAATGAAGGAATTAGCTGAGTATGCGGGAATAAATTATGATCGCCTGCGTCGTGCTACTAGTGATGTAGAAACAACTCGTGAAGGGCGAGACATTTCTTTAGTTGAGGCATTACGCTTAATGGAGGTTGCAGAGGATTTTTCTGTACTCTTTGCAATGTGTTCTGAATTAGGGTTTGAAACTCCTCATCGTTGGGAAGAGGAAATTCCACGTAAGGTTGGTTGTGATGAGTTAATGAAAGAAACCTTAGCGATTTCTTCTAGTATTGGAGAACTATCAGGTGTTATTAAATCTGCTGTAGCAGATTCTCGTATTAGTGAGGTAGAAAGACGCCAAATTCTTGATGCAGTAGAAAAATCTCAACATGAGCTAGAAAAAGTTCGTCATATGGTGTTTAAGGCTTCTTAAAAAATGCTGTTATAAAAGGGCGAACACATAGGTTCGCCCCTACTTGATCCAACATAATTAAAGAGTTAAAATCCTAGCAGTTCAACTTAGCGCAGTACTCACTGTTTAATAAACCTAATATAATCAATAAGTTGATATTTAATATGACTATAGAAAATAACTTTATTTTGTCTCCAGGAGCAATCCTAGATGGGCAATATAGAATCGAAAAAATTCTTGGCAAAGGAGGAATGGGGGTTGTTTATCTGGCTCGCCATACTTTGCTTGATGATTTAGTTGCGATCAAGTTAGTACTTCCTCATTTAGCCAATGAACAGTATATTCAAAGGTTTTTGCGTGAAGGTAAGGTTGCACGTCTTATTCGACACCCTAATATAATTGCAATTTATGACCTACGTATCACTGCTGATGGCATTATTTATATGGTTATGGAATATTTTGATGGCCATACTTTAGCTAAAGAATTAGAAAAACGTGGAAAGTTTTCTCCTAGTGCTGCGATGGAGATACTTGAGCCGATTGCTAGTGCTTTGCAAGTTGCACATTCTAGCGGAATAATTCACCGTGATATACATCCCTCCAATGTAATGATTAAAGAAGATGGAAAGGGTAAATATCAGGTCAAATTGTTAGATTTAGGGCTAGCTAAAATACGTCCGACAGTTGATTCAGAACAAGCAAAAGCTGCTCAATTAACTATGGTTGGGCAGATTTTAGGCACTCCTTATTATATGTCTCCTGAACAGTGGCAACCAAAAACCTATAGTGAAGAAATTAGTATTGATGTTAGGACTGATATTTATAGTTTAGCAATTGTTATTTATGAATTAGTTTCTGGCCGTAAACCATTTAGCGGCCAAACGATACAAAACCTAGCTTATCAACATGCTGCGGTTGTCCCTACTACTTTGTATGAGCTTGACTCAAGTATACCAAAGAAATTTAGTGAGGCAATTGCTAAAGCTATGTTAAAAGAAGCAAGTGAACGGCAAGAAAGTGTTGAAGTATTATTTACTCAGTTAAGAAACGCTGTTTTTTCTTCCTCTGTCTCTGATGCTGCTATGCTTGATTTAGAAAATGCTGCTACTAAAAAATTTAGTGGCTTACCTTTGGAAAGTATGACTTCTGGAGAAAGCACTAATAAATATGTTAGTAGTGCTTTAATAGAAGAAAGAAAACTAGTACTTAAACATTTGTCAGGCTCAAAAGCAGGGAAGGAAGAAAGATTTTCTTTAAGTACTTTTCAGGAATTGACTTTTGGACGAGAACCATCAAACACAATTGCTTATGATCCTTATAAAGATGATATTGTTGCTCGTCAACAAGCTAAGCTGGTCAAGGATGCTTTTGAACCTTTACAGTTTGTTATTGTAGACAACAATAGTCGTAATGGGACATTTGTTAATAATCAGAGAATTACTGGTGCTATAAAGATAAAAACTGGTGACATAATTAAATTTGGGTCTAATGGGCCAGAGTTTCAACTGGAATTAGAGCCTAAAGTTATTCCACCAACTCGGTTGCCAGAAAGCTTTCCACCAACTCGGGTTTCTGTCGCATTACCTTTTAACAAAGTTCCTACAGATTTGCTTAATGCCACTTTAACAGAAAGAATAATGATTAAGCATCTTTCAGGCTCTAGAGTAGGTACTATCGATTATTTCCCTGCACGAGATAC
>JAHFUF010000309.1 GCA_023265235.1 Blastocatellia bacterium | reverse complement strand
AAGCGCGTTAAGCGTGTCGCCATAACGTATTGCATAGCCAAGGCTAATAAAGGATCCCATTGAATGCCCAAACAGCACTAGTGGAATAGTTGGATAGAGCGCGCGAAGATGGGTTGTGACCCTGTGCAAATCACCAATGACTTTTCCCCAGCCATTTTCATTTGGGTTGCTAGTAAAGTGACCAAGATCATCTTCACTACGCACTGATTTACCATGACCGCGATGATCAATAGCATATACTGATATGTTGTGTGTATTAAGAAAAATTGCTAGCGACGCATATCGTGCGCCATGTTCAGCCATACCATGTGCAATCAAAAACACCTTGCTTGGGGTATCCACTGCCCAAGCGTGCACAAAAATTTCATGATTATCCTCTGTAGAAAGCATAAAAAAGGACATGTCTTTCCTATACCTGATGTTGATCTAAGATGTGCTCTAAGTATTTTAATCACATCTATTTATAGGCCCGAGATTATATCTTTTAAGGTTACTAGCAATTGTTTTGTTGTATATGGCTTTTTCAAAATTACCCTAACGCCATAATCAGACAAAGCCTCTAAGGTATATGTAGCCCCAAAACCTGTGACAACAATTATCTTAACTTTTGGGTTAAGCCTATAGAGAGCAGGAAGAGCAGTTGCTCCATCCATAATAGGCATTGCTATATCAAGTAGTATGACATCTATATCATTTTTGTATTGAGCATACAAAGCAATTGCTTCTATCCCATCATTAGCTGTCAAGACTTTGTAATTATATGCATCTAAAGACGTTTTTGTAATTTCACGAATAGAAGCTTCGTCTTCAACAACAAGTACTTGTTTTGCGTTTCCACTTAATTCATCATCCATAAACAGTTCGTCAGGGGGTTCTGCTAGGTTTTCTTTACTTGCTGGCAAATAGACCTTAAATTCCGTTCCTTCGCCAACTTTGCTTTTAAGACTTAAAAACCCATTATGGCTTTTTATAATATTTTTTACAGTAGCAAGCCCTAAACCTGTCCCTTCACCAATTTGTTTTGTAGAAAAAAATGGTTCAAAAATCTTGTCTAATATGTCTTCAGCTATGCCACATCCAATATCCTTAGTGGTAATTAGGATATATTGTCCTGCTTTGGCTTCTGGGTATATAGAAGCATAACTATCATCTATAAGTATATTTTCTGCTGAAATTGTTATAGTACCGCCTCTAGGCATCATAGCATCACGAGCATTAACAGAGAGGTTGAGTAGTATTTGATGCATTTGTGTAGTATCTGCTGAAATTGTCCAAAGGTCTTTACTAATATTTATAAATATTTGGATAGACTTTGGAAAGGTTTCTTTGATAATTTTTTCAATCTCTAAAATAAGGTGTTTGATTTGAATAATATTTTTTTCATTTTTTAAGCCACGTCCTAAAGAAAGGACTTGTTTTATTAAATCTGCCCCTCGTTTAGTAGTATTTTCTAAAGTGCTAAGCATTCTCTGGCTGCTTTCATCTTTATATTTTCTTTGCATAATACTTATGGCAATCATTATTGGAGTAAGTACATTATTAAGATCATGAGCAATCCCACTAGCTAACGCACCAATATTTTCAAGTCGTTGAGTACGTAGAAGTTGTGCTTCTAGCTTTTTCTTTTCAGTGATATCACTATTAACAACAAGTACTGATTTAGGGTAGCCAGTTTTATCGGGCATAATTGTCCAACGGCTATTAACAGTTATTTGTTTATGCTCCTTTGTTTTTTGTTCTAGTTCCCCTTCCCAAGAATATTTAATTGCTCCATCGCAGAGTTCAATAAGCTTTGATAAATACCCTTCTCCTAAAAAAATCTCAACATTTTTAGCAGCTTCACTTTCTGTCCAACCATAAAGTTGCTCTGCGTTTTTATTGTAATAAAGGAGCTTACCTGTTACATCTACAACTAGTATACTATCGTGTGTTACATCAAGTAATGCAGCTTGTTCTTTTAGTTTTTCTTCACTTTCAACTAATTTGCGATAGCGATTAAGACGAATAATACTTTTAACTCTTGCTTTTAACTCAGTGCGGTCAAAAGGTTTTGAAACAAAATCATCTGCGCCTACTTCAATGCCTCTTAGTCGTGATTCTCTATCTTCTAGTGCTGTAACCAAAATTATTGGTACCTCAGCTAATTGTTTATCTAGACGCAGGTGTTTACAGACCTCAAACCCATCAATACCAGGCATCATTACATCTAGCAATATTAAATCTGGCATAACTTCTGAGGCTTTTACTAAAGCCTCTCTGCCACTACTTGCAAAAACTAATTTATAGTTTTGATCAAGCAGCATGCTTTCTAACACATCTTGTCCTCTTTGATCATCATCGACAATAAGTATAGTGTTCATTAACTCTCCTTAGCTCTACTTAATAATTCATCGATAGTTATAGCAAGTTTTCTTAGGCTAACAGGTTTTGCCATATATTCGTTTGCACCTATATTTAAACAACGCTCTCTATCACCAGGCATAGCAAGTGCTGTTAGAGCAATAATAGGGATATTTGCCAAACTAGGATTAGCACGAATACGGGCAATAGCTTCTAGTCCAGTAACTTTTGGCATTTGTATATCCATTAAAATAATATCAGGTTTATTTTCTAAGGCTAAATCTATAGCTTCTTGACCATTTCTAGCAACAGAAAGCCTATAGTGTTTACTAAGTAAAAAATCATAGAGTGTATTAATGTTAGTTTCATTGTCCTCTGCTATTAAAATTAATGGAAATAGTTCTTCTTCAGGAGCTTCTTTAGTTACTTGAGCATCTATACCAATAATACTGTTGATAGCAACTAAGAATTCTTGACGTGAAAATGGTTTTATCAAATAGCCAGAGGCTCCAAGTGCAATTGCTTTTGGTTTTTCATCTAAAACAGAAACAACCAAAACAGGAATGTGCTGTGTCCTAGGGTCTTTTTTAACATATTTTAATACATTCCACCCAGATTCATCGGGCAAGATAATATCTAAAACTAGCAAATCTGCCTGGGTTTTTATAAGGCTTTCTACGACATTAGTTCCCCAATTATAGACAAAAACAGAAATATTGTGTTCTTTTAAGTAGCGGGCTGTTTGAGCAACTGCGTGTGGGGAATCTTCAACAATGAGTGCCCTTTGAATGTATTTTACTAGGACTTGACTAGGGCTTTTATTAATAACAGTTTCAATTTGTTCTTGCCAAGGAAATGAAACAACAAAACGGCTTCCCTTTTCTACCTCGCTTTCTAGCAAAATACTCCCTCCATGGAGTTCTGTTAAGCGTGAAACTAGAGATAAGCCTAATCCTGTACCTGCATATTCTCTTGAGAGGCTACTATCTAGTTGAACAAAAGGCTTAAACAAACGAGTAGCATTTTCTTGTGATATTCCTATACCTGTGTCCCAAACTGCAAAATGAATAATTTCGTTAGATAAATCACCAACAACCTCTAGTCCAATTTCACCATTACTAGGAGTAAATTTAACTGCATTAGAAAGTAAGTTTACCAGTATTTGTTTTAAGCGTCGTGGATCAGCTTTTAGCACCATAGAAACAGGGTTCATTGAAAAATTTATTTTAATATTTTTCTTATATGCTGTTTCTTTAATAAGACGAAGGCTACTTTCACAAACTGCTTTAACCCCAACATCGTCTATTTCTAACTCCACTTTACCTGCTTCTAGTTTAGAAATATCCAAAATGTCATTAATTAGAGAAAGCAAGTGGACTCCGCTTTCTTCGATGGTTTTTAGAGCTTTTTGCTGCTTTTCGTTTATTTGGCCATATACTTCTTCTTCTAAGGCTTCTGCCATTCCTAGTATTGCGTTTAATGGAGTACGTAACTCATGGCTCATTCCAGCTAAAAATTCATCTTTTAGACGAGATACCCTAAGAAGCTCTGCGTTTGCAATACTTAAATCCATGGTTCTTTCTTCAACTCGTTTAGCTAGCGAGAGGCGTTCTTCTTTTAATGCCTTTTCTATTTGCTTACGTTGAGTAATTTCTTTTTGTGCAGATGTATAAAGTTGTGCATTTTCATAGGCTACTATGACTTGGGCAGCAATTGAAAGCAGCAGGAGTTTATCTTCTAAGCTAAATTCTTTTTCTTCTAATTTATTACCTAAACACATCCAACCATAATTTTTTATTCGTGACATTAGTGGAACGACAACTAATGAAGATGTTTTTGGATAGCCTTTGGGCAAGTCTATACCTTCTAAAACATTGTTTAGGTGAAAAGGATTAGATTCTTGCAATAATAATCTGCTAAAAACTTTTTCATAGGGTAGGGCTTTACTAGCTAAACTTGCAGAGGTTTTATCTACCCCAACAATAGAAAAATGTTGAAACTCTCTAGTATTGTTTTGCTCAACTATAGCAATAACAGCATACTCGACTCCTATAAGACTTTGTGCTGATAAACAAAACTCTTCAAATAGTTTTGACTGATTTTCTTCAGTAATTAGCTTTAAGCTTAACTCAACAATTGTGGCTAGTTGTAGGCTTACTTTGTCAACTTCAACTGTTTTTTCAGCAAGTTTGTTTGTGAGTATAGAAATATGTTGTTGGGTAAAATCTTTTTTATATTTGTCCGTTTGCAAATTTGACAAAGCCTCAGAAGGAAGAGAACTAAGAACTGCCCTTACTGTATTTATAATAACTTCTGGGTCAGAAGGTTTTGTTAAAATATGTATAACTCCAATATCTTCAGACAAAGTGCGTGCTTCTTCTTCACGATAGGCGGCTGTATAGAAAATAACAGATATTTTGTTAGTTAATGGGTCTTGGCCTAATCTATTAACTAGTTCATAACCATCCATTTTAGACATCAATATGTCTGAAATTATTAAGTCTGGTTGTTTAGCTAATGCTATCTCTAAAGCTTCTTGACCATTGGAAGCCTCAAATAACTCATATTTTGCATAACTTAGGAGTTTAAGTAAAAAACTACGATTAACTTCTATATCATCAACTATTAGTATTGAGGCCATTTTACCTCCTCTCAATTAATTGTGTTTCTATCATTCTACATAAAAGCCTTAAGTTAACAGGCTTAAAGATATAATCATTTGCTCCTGCTTCCAAACATTGTTGCCTATTTTCAGGCAAAGCAAGTGCTGTTACTACAATTATAGGGATATTACTTATTGTAGGATCTGGTTTGCTACGAATAAGCTTTATTATTTCTAGTCCATCCATTATTGGTAGGTGAATATCTAGTAAAATAAGCTCTGGTTTCTCTCTTTGAACCTTTTCTAACCCTTCAAAACCATCATGTGCAATAGTAATAGTATAGCCTTTGGCTGTGAGGTACTCATAAAACAAGTTTGTACTAGCTGGGTCATCATCAACCACTAAGATACGCCCTGTGCTGTTAGTAATTAATGGACTGTTAGTAGTTAATAGGGGAGCTTCAAGCTCCAATGGCCTTTGCTTAAGCTGAAAGCCGCTTAATGATTCATATAATTTATAACGAGTTACTGGTTTTGTTAAAAACTTAACTCTATCATCTGCTATATCTTGTAGTTCTTTGTTATTAGATGAGATTACAAGTACAGGGATTTCTAATATGTTTTCTTTTAGTTTTTTTAGAACGTCAGTATCAAACAAGCTAATAAAATCAGCGTCAGCTATAATTATATCGGGTTTGACTCGATAGATTTCTTGGAGAATAGTTTCTCTTTCTATATAGATTATGCTTTGTATATTAATACAAGTTAAGTAATGCATTATCAAAGTAGTAGTTATATGGTGATCTGCAATAATAAATATTAGGCGAAGTTTTGATGCTTCTACAAAATTTATTAATTGATGGCTTATAAGGCTAGCTGTTTTACTTACTTCATTAGGTAGGGCAATAGCAAAACGAGATCCTTTTCCAACAGTACTTTCTACTTTAATTCCTCCTCCATGGAGTTCTACAAGTTTTTGTACCATTGTTAGGCCAAGTCCTGTTCCTGAGTATTGGCGCGAAAGGGTGCTACTAATTTGTATAAAAGGCTTAAATAGTTTTGATAGGTCGCTTTCTGAAATACCAATACCGCTATCCCAAACAGTAAATGTGACCAAGTTATTTTCTGGATCATTAAAAACGTCAATGCCTACCTTACCACCTTCATGGGTAAATTTAACGGCATTAGAAAGTAAATTGACTAAAATTTGTTTAAATCGTCTTTCATCTGCATAAACCCTAGAAATACTTTCATCAAAATTAGTTTCTATTTGGATTTGTTTTTTATGTGCAGCCTGTTTGAGCATACGCAATGCACTTTGGACTAAAACTTCAATATAGACTTCTTCTAGCTCTAATTCTAGTTTTCCAGATTCAATTTTAGAGATATCCAAAATATCATTTATTAAAGCAAGCAAGTGGTAACCACTTTCTTTAACAGTATTTAAGGCTTTTTGTTGTTTTGCTGTTAG
>JAHFUF010000308.1 GCA_023265235.1 Blastocatellia bacterium | reverse complement strand
AGCACTTCTTAAGATACACTTAGAGAAAAGGCTTGAAACCAGACTTTGGCCTATGATATATATTCACCTAAAAATCAGATAGATAAATAGCTTTGTTCTTTAGGACAGAAAGAAATCGCTACTTAAAAAAGCTTTGAAATAAACAAGAAATACTGTTAAAGTAGCAAGCGGACGAAATTAAAGATACTCTTTGAGAAAATGGTTATAAACTTCTATTTTGTTGCTTTTCTATAGGTTGCAATCATATATTTTAATTTTCTCTAGGTTTAAGAGAGTTCGTTAGTGCCTTTCTACTATCTTTAATAGTTTGTGTTAGTTTTCAGGTTGCTTTCTTTTTCAGTACTGTAGCCCTATCAAAGTTAGCTAAAAGCTGACCTAAGTATTAAAAACTAGTTTTGTATAGTAATTGAGCTAGGAATTGTTTACCAATTCAATCTTGAGGTTAAACTAGAATGTCCAATTCTGTGGTAATGTATGAGGCAGAGTACCAACTAATTAAATCCGTCATTGCAAAGCTTTGTGATGATGCTAATGCCAAGATGGTCTTCCTCGTAGATAAAAATGGTCAACAGATAGCTTCTCATGGAGAGATAGGTAATATTGATACTACCTCTTTGGCTTCTTTAACGGCTGGTAATGTTGCTGCTACAGATGGCCTAGCTCGATTGATCGGGGAAAAAGAATTTCCTGTTCTCTCTCATGAAGGTGAGAAAGATAATATTCATATCTCTATTGTTGCCCAAAGGGTAATTTTAGTGGTAATCTTTGATGAGCGTTCCAGTTTAGGGTTGGTGCGATTGCGTGTCAAGAGGGCTTCTAATGAGCTAACAGAGGTATTTGAGTCCATTGTCCGCAAAGTAGAGCAACATAAAGAGCAGGGTGTAGAACTGGATTCGCCTTTTGCTGAAATTACGGATGAAGATATTGATAATCTGTTCCGTGAGTAGATTTAGCACGGTGCTTCTGTCATAAATAACAATAAACCATAAACTAATTCTTTAAGTAAGGGTCTCTAAACTTGACATTCATAAACTACGCTTCTCGGGAAATTAACTGTAAAATCGTTTACTATGGCCCTGGTCTGGGTGGTAAAACTACCAATTTGCAGTATATCTATGATACAACTGCACCTCAGGCAAAAGGCAAATTAATCAGTCTAGCAACTGAAACTGACCGTACCCTCTTTTTTGACTTTTTGCCATTAGAGCTAGGTACTGTACGAGGTTTCAAAACACGTTTCCATCTCTATACTGTACCCGGACAAGTCTTCTATGATGCTTCCCGTAAGTTAATCCTAAAAGGGGTTGATGGGGTTGTTTTTGTGGCTGATAGTCAAATGGAACGTATGGATGCTAATATTGAATCACTTTGGAACCTAGAAAATAATCTTAAGGCTCAAGGGTATGATTTAATGAAAATTCCTTATGTGCTACAACTTAATAAGAGAGATTTACCTAATGTAATTTCTATGGATGAGTTGAAGCGCGAGCTAATGCGTAAAGGCGAGCCAGTTTTTGAAGCAGTAGCTTATAAAGGGGTTGGTGTCTTTGATACCTTAAAGGCAGTAGCTAAACAAGTATTAGTTGAGCTAAAGAAAGGTAGTAGCTAAGGTAAACGCATTAATAATTAGGGAAAGAAATGGTCTAGTAAAAGTTGTTTACCCTGCTATTTTTACCCGATCTTGTTCAGATTTCTAATGTCCTTTCCATTACTCTCAAAATTAATATGACAGGTAGATCCTGTCAGGGGTTTTTCTTTCTATTCTTTCGTATTAACATTGTTTACTTGAGTTTTTAAGTTATATTCTAGTATTTATTTTGATAAATGTTTTCCTCAAACTTAGCTCTGTTTTTCTCCCCAACCTTTTGTTAACCCCAATAATAAAGAAATTTACTAGCAATAGTTTTATAAATTATCTAGTTTGTGTCGTCACTAAAATCCTCTTATGTTATCTTTTTAGTTTTTAACCCTTCTTTATAAAAATATTAATCAATTTAGATCAATTTAGGAGGAAAAGTTGAGAAAAATAACCAGAGCGTTATTAAGTGTTTCTAATAAATCTGGGATTATCGAACTAGCAGAAGGACTAATAGGTTTAGGTATAGAGTTGATATCTACAGGAGGGACAGCAAAAGCTCTTAAAACAGCAGGGTTTAAGGTAACAGATGTTGCTGATATAACGGGTTTTCCAGAAATTTTAGATGGACGTGTTAAAACCTTACATCCAAAAATTCATGGTGCAATACTGGCTAAACGTAACAATCTAGAGCACGAAACTACGATTAAAGCTCAATCTATCAACTATATAGACTTAGTAGTTGTAAATTTATACCCATTTCGCGAAACAATTTCAAAAGAAGGAGTTTCTCTTGGTGAAGCGATAGAAAATATTGATATTGGTGGCCCAACTATGATACGGGCAGCCGCTAAAAATTATACAGATGTAGCTATTGTTATTGACCCACAAGACTACAAAATGATTTTATCTGAGCTAACAGAAAATAATGGTCAGTTAAATCAAAACACAAAACAAAACCTAGCCGCAAAAGCCTTTGCCCATACAGCACTTTATGACTTAGCCATAGCAAATTACTTCACTCAACTTACTAATGAAAAAAACATTGCTTTTAGTGGGATAGTTACTGACCAAATGCCTAAGCATCTGGTATTAAGCTTGACACAAGAACAATCGCTACGTTATGGAGAAAACCCTCATCAAATGGCAGCACTTTATGTTGACTCTCTTGTTTTAGAAAAAGGTGTAGCTACTGCTAAACAACTTCAAGGTAAAGAGCTTTCTTACAATAATCTACTAGACTTGGACGCTGCTTGGGCTTTAGTGAGCGAGTTTTCCGAGACAGCTTGTGTAATTATTAAACATACTAATCCCTGTGGAGTACCTTTTGGTAAAACTGCTAGTGAGGCTTTTGAGCTTGCTAGGGCAACTGATCCTGTATCTGCTTTTGGTGGAATAATTGCTTTTAATGTTCCTATAGATAAAAAAGCAGCACAGGCCATTTCAGCTTTGTTTGTGGAGGCAATAATTGCTCCAGATTTTTCTGCTGAAGCACAGGAAATTTTTGCCAGCAAAAAAAATCTACGCTTACTAGTAAAAAAACAAGACACTAATATTAATTCTCAAATAACATCAACCAATGTAGTAGAAATAAAGCATATCTCTGGCGGATATTTAGTACAAACAAAAGACACTTTTCAAGTATTAATAGAAAATACTAGGGTTGTAACTAAAAACCAACCTACTGAAGAACAATGGGCAGCACTCGACTTTGCTTGGAAAATTTGTAAACATGTTAAATCAAATGCTATTGTATATGCTCGTCAAGGTCAGTTAATTGGAGTTGGTGCAGGGCAAATGAGTCGTATTGACTCTGTATGTTTTGGAGCGACAAAAGCGCAACTTTCTCTAATTGATGGCGTAATGGCAAGTGATGCTTTTTTCCCATTTAGGGATAGCATTGATGAAGCCAAAAAATATAGGATCAGCGCAATAATTCAACCTGGAGGCTCAATTCGTGACAGAGAAGTAATTGATGCTGCCGATGAGCAAGGGTTAGCGATGGTCTTCACTGGTGTTAGACATTTTAAGCATTAAGAAAGGATATTCTTATAATGAGCGAGCCTAATGACGATTTACCAATTATTGAACCAGAGGACAATGACCGAATGCGCTGCCGATTCTGCGGGCGGCTTAACAAAATAAAAGTACATAATACTAATGCTAGTATTCGTTGTGGACGATGCAGACTACCACTTAGCGATGGTTCTCATAAAAAATGGACAAACCTAGATCCTCACAGCTATATTCATCCTCTTGATTCTCAAGCATTAAACGCCTTAAAAAAAATCCCTGGTATTGACACTATCCTAAAAAAACTACTAGAAATATTTCATGAAAGTTCTGCTAGAGTTTTATTTACAGGTAATGCTGTAAGAGTTAATGAGCGTCAATGCCCTGACCTAGATGCTAAACTAGATGTAGTTTGTGCCACTTTAGGAATTGAAAACCAGAACTCTACATCTCTGTTACTGCTGGCGGCGGATTAGGTTTTAATGCTTTTACAGGCGGAGTAGAAAAACCTTTTATTGTTATTTATTCTGCACTACTAGAACGTCTAGATGATATGGAAGTATTGGCTGTACTAGCACATGAAGCAGGACATATTCACGCCCAACACCTACTTTATAAAGTAGCAGCAGATCTATTGTTTTTCCTTAGCGATATTATATTACGTGGCTCTCCATTTGCTCCTTTAGCAGAACTTCTCTCTTTACCTATAAAAATAGCTTTAGTAACTTGGAGACAAAAAGCAGAATTAAGTTGTGATAGAGCAGCATTACTAGTTACTCAAAATGAAAGAGTTGTTGCTAGTACTATGATGAAACTAGCTGGTGGTACATTATCTTCAAAATTAGACCTAGATGAATTTATTGCTCAAGCAAAAGATTTTGATAAAAAAGGGGCAGAAGACTTCTTACATAAATTCTGGACAACTCTAATTGCAGGTTCTATGAGCCATCCTTTCCCAGTGTGGCGAGTTTCAGAAATCATTGAATGGGCAGAAAAAGAAGATGGTTATAAACGATTAATTAATGGCTAGGCAAGTAGTTAGGCAAGCTTATAAGCCTACCTTAGCTTCTATAAAATAAGCAGGAGAAACCTATTTTCTTCTGCCTATTTTAATTCTAACAAATTAATTCTTAGCTTGCTGACAGCCTTCACATAGACCTGAAATTTTCAAAGAAACCTCTTCTACCTTAAACCCTGCTGGTAAAGAAAAACTATTAGTCGAAGGTATAGCCATATCCATTAAGTCTGATACATGATGGCAATTACGGCAGAATAAATGATCATGTCGTGACAGTGTGCCATCATACCTAATTGAATCTTCACCAAAAGAAACTTGCCTTATTAATCCATGATCTGAAAGGTATTTAAGAGAATTATATACAGTAGCAAAACTTAATCGCGGTGCTTTTTGTGCTGCTCGATCAAACACTTGTCGTGCTGTAGGGTGATCCATACTTTCTTTTACTACTTCAAAAACTGTTTTGCGATGGGATGTAAGTTGATGTCTCATATTTTTATATTAGAATAGTTCTAAAATTTAAGTCAAGCAAAGTTTTTAACTAGGATAGACTAGGGTAGAAAAGCCATGAAAAAATAATCAAATAGTTTTTCATGGCTTTTCTATGTTTAGTTTAGAAATTTATTTTATCGATACTCCACTACTCCTAGCATCTTTTTGTAGTTGTTCTAAAGAAGTTATTGAACTTTGATAGTCCTCTTGAGCTTTCTTTAATTCATTTTGAGCTTCATCAATGGCTTTTTTAATTTCTGGATCAGTATAATAAGAATTACCTACACGAGTAGCTTTGTTAGAACGTCCTTGATAAGCGCGTTGTTGAGCTTCGTTAAGCCGATTTTGATAAAGTTGGATTTTACTTTCTGCTGTTTGCTGCTTTTCTGCTAGATCCTTATAATTTTTAGTGTAATAGGTTGGGTTTGGACTACCATCTTTGTTTGTTTTAGGAATATTTTCTAGTTTAGGCTTATAGCCTTGTCCTTCACCGTCTTTTTTAAATTGATCAGAAGATTTTTTTACTTCTTCATACTTGCTGTTAAGAGTGCCTAAGTTTTGTTCAGCTTCTTTTAATTGTTGCGAAAGCGCATCAAATTCTTTTGGATCAACCCCACCTGCACGTAGTTTATTACGTAAATCTTGAATAGATATTTCAGCTTGTGTTTTTTGCTGATCTAATTCTTTATTTTTCTGTTCTAGTTCAGTATTTTTCTTTTGCCATTCCTGTTCTTTCTTTATTTTTTCCTCATCTTTTTTTGCTTTATCATCTTTTGCTACTTTACTATCTTTGTTGTCTTTACTATCTTTGTCCTCTTTATCATCTTTATCTATTGTTTTACCGTCTTTATCTTTTTCCTCAGTTTTTTCTTTTTCTGTTTTAGTGTCTGCACGAATACCAGAAGGAAAATCATCATTAGTAAGTGTTTTCCCTTTTTGTGCAAAAGTAGGCATACTTAAGGATAAAATAAGTCCAAATGTTAAAAAAAAACAACGCATATTTGCCTCCTAAAATACATTTATTTAATTTAGTTTTTATTATAAAAATGATCCTACTAAATCTAGCCATCTTTTGCAAGCCTTGAACTTACTAGACCTTAGATAAACTGAATAAAATTAAAACTCAAAATAAATTACCTAAAAATGTGGTTGGTTATTTTGATAGGGTTTTTGGAAATAAAACTCTTAAAGGTTTTTATTCTGAAATTAACTGGGATTAACTGGAATAAGAATTTGTTTCTATATAATTATTAATATGGTATAAAATGGCCTACCTCAATAATTCTACAATATAAAAGGATTTTCTTCATGAGTGTTGGTAAAAGCGTTACCCG
>JAHFUF010000307.1 GCA_023265235.1 Blastocatellia bacterium | reverse complement strand
TCTACCACACAACCTACACAAACACCAAAACCACAAGCCATTCTTGCTTCTAGCGAGGCATAGGTTTTTAGTCCAAAGTTAGTAGCTATTTCACTAGTGCGTTTCATCATTATTTCTGGGCCACAGGTATAAACAGCAAAGTTTTTTTTATGTTGTTGTAAGAATTTTTCTAAGCTTTGGGTAACAAACCCTTGTTCACCTGCTGAACCATCGTCAGTAGTAATAGTTAGTTTGGCTGGTAAGGCACTAAAATCAGCTACGCCAATTAAATCATCACTGCTACGGGCACCAAGAAAGATATGTGTTTCAATTCCATATGAACATAGCTCTTGAGCTAGTATTAAAACTGCTGGTGTCCCAACTCCACCAGCAACAATTAATGCTCCGCCTAGTTCTTTAGCAGGTACAGAGGAAAAACTTTTTCCTAATGGCCCAAGAAATTCTACTTGATCGCCAGGTTTTAATTGGGCTAGTGCTTGTGTTCCTCGCCCTAAAACATGAAATATAAAGTCTACTAAGGTAGTGTTATTAGTTATTTTAGTTTGATAAAACGCCATTGCCCTTCTAAGTAAAGGCTCAAACAGGGTAGCAGGTTTAAGCATAGCAAATTGTCCTGCTTCTATATTTAGTAATGTAGGGACAGCTAGTTTTAATTGGCAATAACCGCTACCAAAGTGATGAATTTCTTGTACTATTGCAGTTAATTCTTTCACAAATATTTTCGTTTTGCTTAAGAAAATTCCCAGGTTATAATTTTTTATTCTAAAATAAAATTGCTAGTCTAGCACTTCCTAATATAAATCAACAAGATGGGCTAATCTATCTCTAACATCTTAACAGTAGAATTTAGAAAGAAATGTTAAAAGGAGTTTTTATGATCAAAAGATCTAGTATGCGTATTTTTGCTATTATTCTAGGAGTAAGTTTACTGGCTAGCTACTACATATTTACTGAGTTTACAGAGAGAAAAACCAGTAAAGCTTCAGAAAATCAAGAGTTAAAAGCTTTAAATAACCCTTTAGTAAAACAAAACAAAGTGAAATTATTACAAGCCTATGAAAAAACTCCACTTAACTTTGAAGAAAACACAGGGCAAACTAACTCACAAGTAAAATATTTGTCTAGAGGTAACGGCTATAACCTATTTTTAACAGCTAATAAAGCTACATTGTCGCTTAAAAAAACTAAGAAACGGTTACTTAATAAAGAAGAAAATAATACAACTATGGCAGTGGAAATGGCTATCCTAGGAGCAAAACCTAATGCTAATGTAGTAGGCGAAGAAGAGATACCAGGCAAAAGTAGCTATTTTATTGGCAATGATCCTAGTAAATGGAAAACCTCTGTGACTAATTATAAAAAGGTGAAGTATCAAGAAATCTACGACGGTATAGACCTGGTTTATTATGGTAATCAACGTCAGCTTGAATATGATTTTGTCGTTAAACCAGGGGCAACGCCAGAAATAATAAAACTTCAGTTTAATGGAACAGATAAAGTTAATATTGATAATGATGGTAACTTAATCTTAAAAATAGCAAATGAAGAAGTAATTCAACATAAACCTGTAATTTACCAAACGATTAATGGTGTTAAACAAACTGTAGTGGGTAATTATCTGTTGTTAAATAACAATGAAGTAGGTTTTAAGGTTGATGATTATGACAAGTCTAGGGAACTAGTGATTGATCCTTTACTTGCGTACTCTACTTATCTAGGGGGCAGTGCTATTGATTTTATGGCAGATATCGCAGTTGATGCTACTGGTAATGTTTACGTAGTAGGAGAAACAGAATCAGTCAACTACCCCCTTACTCCAGGAGTCCTAGACAACTCTCTTAGTGGGCCTTCAGCCGCTTTTGTAACAAAATTAAACTCTACTGGCTCGACTTTGATATATTCATCTTTTTTGGGTGGCGCAACAGATAATAATGAAGCCGCACGAAGTATTGCTGTTGATTTAGAAGGTAATGCTTATATTGCTGGAAATACTAGTTCTGCAAGTTTTCCTGTTACATCAGGAGCATTTCAACCTGCTTTACAAGGGACAATGGATGGCTTTGTTGCAAAGTTAAACCCTACGGGTACTAGTTTAATTTATGCTACTTATCTAGGTGGTGCTAACCTAGATACTATCAACAGTATTGTAGTAGATACTACTGGTAATGCTTATGTTAGTGGTAGTACACAGTCCGTGGAGTTTCCTGTTACATCAGGAGCATTTCAAACTAAATTTGGAGGTGCTGGGCAAGATGGTTTTGTTGCAAAACTAAGCCCTATAGGTACTAGCTTGGTCTATGCTACTTATCTAGGTGGTAGTAGTAATGAAACTGCCTTAGATGTTGCAATAGATGCTCAAGGCAATGCGTATGTTGTTGGTTCTACTAGCTCTACAAACTTTCCTACTACTGAAAAGGCGTTTCGGCGTACTTTTGTTGGTGGGGCAGCAGATGGATTTGTTACAAAGTTAAACCCTACAGGCACAGCACTAGTCTATTCTACTTTTTTAGGTGGGACTAAAATCAGTGGCGATAGCCTTAGTGGTGGGGATAGTGTTAATGCTATTGCACTAGATGCAATAGGGAATGCTTATGTAGTTGGAGATAGTAGCTCTCAAAACTTTCCTACTACTGAAGGCGCGGTTCAAACAAAATTTCCTGGTAGCATTACTAATAATGCAGCTAACTCAGCATTTGTTACCAAAATAAATTCTATGGGAACTGGCTTAGTCTATTCTACTTTTTTAGGCGGTGATACTTTTGATAGTTCTATTGCTATAGTAGTAGACTCTGTAAATAGAGCTTATGTGATTGGAAATACTTCCTCTAGTAATTTTCCTGTTACACGAGATGCAATTCAAGCAAGGGTATCAGGCGAGTTAGATGTATTTGTAACCCAACTAAATGAAACAGGTAGACAATTAGTCTATTCTACTTTATTAGGTGGTAGTAGTAGTGAACTTGCTATTGGTATTGCAGTAGATAAAACAGGGAGCATTTATTTTGCTGGTGTAACGTCGTCTAGTAATTACCCTGTTACTATGAATGCTTTTCAGCCAAAGTTTGACAATATTATAGACGGGTTTATTTCAAAAATGACATCAGACGGACAACCTCCCCCATCAGGGGTTCCAATGGCAACTATATCTGCTACAAGCCTAACTTTTGCAAAACAAAAAATTGGCACTAGCAGTTCACCTATGACAGTTACACTATCAAGCCAAGGGACAGCACCATTAAATATCTTAAAGATAATGACTACAGGTGATTATTCTGCAACAAGTGCTTGTGCTAATGCTGCGATTGATCCAGGAAAAGATTGTGTAATTAATGTAACTTTTACTCCTACTGGAGCTAAAGTCAGGACTGGAACATTGGTAGTTATGGATGATGCTGATGGAAGCCCTAGGACGGTTTCTTTAACAGGAAAAGCAAAGAAATAATAATTTTTTGGATAGGTGAGGGGAAAACCTTATGCTAAATATGTTAATGCGCTTAATTGGCTCACAAATGGATGGCGCAGTAGACAAAGAACTTAAACGCCGACTTAAACGAGTTCCTAATAAGCTAAACGAGTATAACTATGATGCTTGGGGGTTTCATCCTGAAACGGCTCAGTATGGTTTACAACTCTGTGTTTGGCTTTACCGTTACTATTGGCGCACAGAAGTTTATGGGATTGAAAAAGTCCCTGAGGGTAGGGTACTAATTATTGGTAATCATAGCGGTCAAATGCCAATGGATGGTGTAAATATTGCCTCGGCTATGCTTATGGACGCAGAACCCCCTCGTTTAGTACGCACAATGATTGAACGCTGGTTTGGTACTATGCCACTAGTTAGTACTTTTGCTGCTAGGCATGGACAAATTCTTGGCGATCCTAAAAACTGTATCAAACTCCTAGAAAATGACGAATGTGTAGTGGTTTTTCCTGAAGGAGCACGCGGTTCAGGCAAACTTTGGTATGATCGCTATACTTTAGTAGACTTTGGCTTAGGTTTTATGCGGCTAGCACTAAAAACTAAAACACCAATTGTTCCTGTTAGTATAATTGGTGGGGAAGAGCAAATGCCCTCTTTTTATGATGCTAAGCCTTTGGCTAAGCTCTTAGGGATGCCTTACTTTCCTATTACTCCTACTTTTCCTTGGCTTGGTTTGCTTGGGTTTGTCCCTTTTCCTACTAAATATCATATTTATTTTGACGATCCAATTTATTTTGAAGGGGATGGAAATGAAACTGATGCAGAAATTCAAAAAAAAGTGGATGTAGTAAAGAAAAGAATTTTAGACAATATTTCTTTTGGGTTAGCTCAACGTAAAAATATTTTTTGGTAATGGTAGGTCATAAGCTCTATGAGGCGAAAAAAAGTTCTAATTACAGGTATCTCTGGTGGTTTAGCTCATCAAGTTGCAGAAATGATCCCTCAAAATTGGGATATTATTGGGGTTGGTTTACGGGAATTACGTCCGATAAAAGATAAGAATATTGAATTTCATCGCTTGGATATTACTAAAAACAAGCTAGAAGATATTTTTCGTCGTCGCCAAGTGGATTGTGTAATTCATATGGCAGTTAATGATAACCCTCATACACCAATGAAACATCGCCATCATATAAATGTAGTTGGCACAATGAAATTATTAGAAGACTGTGAACGCTACAATGTAAAAAAAGTGGTACTACTCTCTAGTGCTAATGTTTATGGTGCAGACCCTAACAATCCTGTTTATATTACTGAAGATTATCCTTTACGTGTAACGCAAACTTATTCTGAGATTAGCGATAAAGTCGAGTTTGACTCTTATTGCCGATCTTGGATGTATAAGCATCCGCATGTTTCCACTATTATGTTACGGCCTTGTCATATAATTGGCTCACAAGTACATAACAATCTTACTAGTTATTTACGCTTAAAATATATTCCAATTCCGCTTGGATTTGATCCAATGATTCAGGTTATCCATGAAATAGATATGGCTAGGGCTATAACTGCTTGTCTGCGCTACAACCGTAGTGGTATTTATAATATTGTTGGGCCAGGAGAATTACCTATAACAGAGATTATTAATATTGTTGGAGGAATGCCATTACCCATTCCTCATGGAGTTGGCTACTCAGCCTTAAGAGCTTTATGGGCATTGGGGATCGGCCCACTTCCAGCACCGCAAATAGAATTTTTAATGTATCCTTGCATAATTGATGGTACTAGGTTTCAAGAAGATTTTCATTTTCACCCACAACTTTCTTTGAGTGAAACTTTGCGCTCAACTGTGCTTTATTAAAGTTAAGAGGAAACAGATTTATTTCCTTCCGTTTTTAGTACTTCTAAAGTTTTTTGATAATAATTTTGAGTTTCTTCTGGTGATTTAGCAATACATACTAGCCCTAGTTTACCATATTGTGACAAAGCTCCCATTAAGTGAAATGTCACTCCTTGTTCAGTAGAAGCATCAAAAAATAGGTTGTTACATATTGCAATATCAACTAGGTCAGGAGGGGTTAACCCCTTAAACGCCTCGTCTTGCAAGTTATCAGAACAAAAATAATACCGCTTTTGTTGATTAGGGGTTTTATATTCTCCCTGCTCATAGTCATATTTACCATTTGTAAGAAATTGCAGCATTAAAAAAGGATGCGTTGTTCCGCCTTTGCGTAGGTTTATTTCTATTGCGTAGTGTTTCCATAGGTTATTTTCTTTTACAGAAAGAAAATCGACACCAAACCTACCTATTATTCCTTTTTTTTGTAACTGATTGGATAGAGTTTTTCCTAAATGACCAATTTCAACTGCATAATCTTGATGGGCAGGGAAATAAGCACCTAAAAATACTTGACCATCCTCACCGCCTAAAACTTGATCATGTGTAGAAATAACCTCGTTATTTCCTGAAGGGTTAATCCTACATTGAACAGAGGGAGATTGTTTTTCTGTTCCTTCAATAAATACTTCTACAACTCCTCCCATAGCTTCCCACTTGTCAAAAAATTGCCTTACGTTTAAGTCACTCGCTACAAAAGATAGTCGGTTAACTAGCTGTTCTTGAATTTTTTCGGCTAAATTAAAATTAAGGGATAAGTCATCATAATTAAAAATTGCATTACCATCTCCTGAAAACCCTTCATTTAGCTTAACTACTGCTTTTTTTAGCTCAGGATATTGGAGTTTTAATGAAAATAAAGCCTGTGTCATTGCTGATATTGATTGAAGGTCTTCATAACCTGAAGGTAATAATAGCCCACAGTCTCTAAATAATTTTCTGCTATTACTTTTGTTACCTAAATAGCAAAGGTCTGGATCACAACCGTAAAATGGTAGTTCTAAACGTAGAGCTAAAGTTTTTTCTAGTGCAGTTGTATTAAAAAAAGATATGTGAGTAAAATTGTCTTTAGGAATAGATTTTTTTATTTTTTCAATCAATCTAGGGCGTTCTAGAATTTTTTCTGTTAA